>DASQGM010000315.1:0-10289 GCA_035632615.1 bacterium
CGCTCCGCGATCATGCTCGGCCCCGCGCCGTCCGCCGCCAGCAAGACGGCGCGCAGGCGGATCGCCCGCCCCATGGGCAGCGTCCGTTGGCGCAGTTGTCGGTGAATCTCACGCCGTTGCTCCTCCAGAACCGTGAGTGGCGCTGCAGGTCGGCTCATGCATTGAGCATACACCAACCATCGTTAAGTATCAATACATTTCGGACACTGCACTAGCTCCCGGCGTTCCGGCCGCAAGGGCTGGCGGGGCTCCGGCTGGGCGCCGATGCGCGGAAGTTGGTTCAGGCGCTTGGCCAACGCGGCCGCGGTGATCTGGAAGACGCTCATACCATCCGGCGGCCGTCCGCCATGCCCTGCTTGTTGTGTTCACGGGCCTCTACGTGTGGCTGATGCGAAGACTCGTGTTATCAGGAAGGGAGCCCGCTTTGGCCGTCTATCTGACGCCCAGCGAGAGGTGGCCCAATAGCATTGACGTCGTAATCGAGAACTGGGGCAGCGGGCCCGCTCTAGACGTCAAATGGGGGCTGGCGGCGACTGAGGCAGCCAAGGAGAGATTTGCGCAATTGTTCGCACTTGATCTTTTCCGGGGAATACCATACTTTCCTCCGGGCGAGCAGCTTCGATCTTTTGCTGGCACTGGCCCAGCACTACTCAAAGATCCTGTTCCCCCACCAATAGAGGTCACCGTGACATATCGAGGGCCGACGGTGAGGCCCCGCACAGAGACATTCATCCTCGATGTCACACGGCTTGCCAACCTCGCGCCGTATCCGGTGCCGGAGGCCGAGATTGCCGATCGCCTGGAAAGGTTGGCGGTCGCGGTGGAGGACATTTCTAAATCGCTCAAACAACAGGCGCGTTGACGCCAGCGGAATGGCCCCCCCGATGAGCGGCAACGGGTTGGGGGCAGATACCACTGCGACGGGAGAGGGGCAGCTGAAGGGAGCACGCGGTCCGTGCTCGATCCGTCCGCACCGGCACGTCGTAGGCGCGTTTGGCGCAATCGGTGCCGCAGAACTCGTCCCCATCTGCGATCGCGAGCGGCGGGAGCGGGGCTCCGCATCGAGCGCACGTCGCGCGTGTCGCCACCGCCGTGGTCAATGCAGCACTCCCGGTGGAGAGGTCTCCGGCATAGCGATGATTCGGGTTCTCCATCCGAGCCGCACGCGCGGCTAGACGACGCTGCGGGCCCGCTTCCGGAACTGCCCGCGCGCCCCCCTCGTCCGGCTCTTCCCGGTCCCGCGAGTGCGGCCACGGACGGGACCTGTGAGCGCCCTGGGACGCCGGCAAGATGGTGCGCGCTGCGGACCTTCTCAATGCGCTTTGGGATGAGGCTGAGAAGCGGAACTGCGACACGGCCAGGAGGGGGAAGCGAGGCTCCGCTCTCCAAAGAGCCTTTTCCGAGAGACGCCGGCGCCTCGCTGATAAAGCGGTCAAGGGAGACAGGGACGCGCTGGTCACGCTGCGAGGGTACTTCGGGCTCTCGACGACGCCACCATGGAGTGCCACTTGCACGACGTGTAGTCGTTCGCGCGGTCGATGAAGTAGACATCGTCGGCCGGGGCGGCCGTCACACCTCCCCCCTGGGCGGTGACACGTCTTCGACGGCGCTCCCGGCCGGAGGCTACATAGCAGGGGGATGTTGCGGAGCGGCAATCGGGACATCGTGCACACGAAAGCTCACAGTCCGAATGTCCTCATCAAGGGCGGCCCACACTCGGTAGTTGCCCGGCGCCGGGAAAACGATATCCCAGTTAATCGCCACAACGGTCCGTAGATTGACCCCGGTGGGATGCCTGGTGGACGACCCACCTCGATGTCGCCTTCGACGTATGCATTCGCAACCTCCCCTCCATCTTCCGTCTCAAGACGGACACGCAGGTGGTATCGATGGTTTGCCTCATTCCAAGAGACCAGAACAGCGATGCCCACACCGATGTGACTTACCGGCGCCGGTTGCCCAGTAGCTAGCGGGCGCCATAGGTCCGTCCACCCGGCCCCTGAGAGATAGAGCAATCCGTTAATCGCTTCGGTTACCTCCGGCACGGCATCTTTCCCTCCCGGCAAGAGCTCATCAACACGATCATGCGAGCCATTGCCGAGTACAACGTCGATGCGAAGCCGTTCGCCTGAACATACACGGGAGATCCGCTCCGTGTTATGTAACCGTACTTTCAGGACGCTACACTAGTGTCGTGTCCTGAGGGTACGGTTACGCAACATGAGAGCAAATCACAGAACACGGCCGAGCGAGCGGTGAGCGTCAGTATGAGTACTTTCTGGACGCGGCACTAGCGACCCCCGGGTGCCACGGGGATTGGCACAAACACTTCCGACGCGCCTTGGCCCTGCCACCGAAACGGCTGACCGTCTACGACCCCTGCGACGTCTACGTCGGTTCGGAGTTGAAGAAACTGATCGCCGGTACTGACCCCCCACACGGCGCCCCAGGGCGGACCAACAATAGTGTCCCACACCCGCATTCGGATGCGGATCCGGTCAGGTCCCGCGACGGCATCCACGACACCCGCAGTGGGAATCCGTGTCCGTTGACCGTGCAGGACTGGTCCCGCGTGCCAGCCGCTATACTCGAGGTGTCGAATCTCGAGCGCGCCGACGAACCCGCCGATGCCGGATCTCGAGCGCGCCCACAGAAACACGAGGGCAGGGCGCACGGCGCTACCTGCCTGTTCTGCACCGGGGAGATGCATCGCTCCGTAGACCAGCGCGCCCGACGGGCTGGAGGCTTCTCCCCAGTCCCATGTAACCGCGCGCCAGGTCCCCCAGTTGTGGTCATGGTACGCTAGTGCCTCGTGCAGGTGGAGCGTCGTGTTGCGGGTTCGCAGGTCGCCAGTGATCGTGCCTCGCACCACGGGGACGGCGTAGCCGGACCGCACCACCGCAGTCTCATGCTCCACCGACGGGAGATAGTACCCGGGTACGGGCACGAGACGGAGGTCTGCGGTCAACCGGCGATCTCGCACGATGATCCGGTAGGTTCCAGCGTCGACCCACACGCGAGCGGGACCAACCTGCTGGGCGGCCGCCGTCATGGAGAGTTCCCCCGGCCGGATGGGGCGCTCGATGGCGATATCCTCCAGCGCTTGGCCCGGCAGGCGAACGCGAAGGAGCACGACACCGGTGCCGTTTCCGCCCGCGTGAAGCTTCAGATCACCGTAGGCGCGGGTTCCCTGGTCAAAGAAACTTACGTAGTCCCACTCGCCCCATCCCGGACGGGCGGCCGACGGTGCGTGAAACCGACCGAGCGCATTGTAGAGCGCATCGGAGGTGGGATCGAGCCACCGGCGGTCGGACGGACTATCTGTCCCGCCCGGGACCGCCTGCGGAATGCCTACCTGTTGGTCCAGCGACGGCACGCCGGCTGACGCGCTTGCCAGGGTGGTGTGCCCGTGGACGCGGACGTACAGCGGACGGCCCTGGATCTCGGGCGCGGCCGCGGCGACGGCCGATGTGAACCGCGGGCCCGATAGCAAATCTCGGACCACGAACGCCGCATGCGGGATTGAGAAATAGAGCGCGGTGGCCCCGTTGACTTTCAGGACGGCCGGGTCGACACCGCGGGGCAGCATCACCAGGTCGCCTCCGGCCGCGAGGTTCGGATCGCGCGCCTGCGCCAGCAGCGCCTCGCCCACCGACAGGAGCGAGATCATGACGCCCACGCCCGCGGCGTACCCGAGCAGAAGGAGGGCCGCCCGGCCCGGCCGGTCCGCCAGACTCCGCCACGCGAGCAGCCACGGCACTCCTCTCATCGCATCCTTGTGTGGATGGCGCGGATGCGCCAGTCGGCGGCCCCACCGAGCACCGGACGAAGCGGTACAATCGCGACCGCGACGCGCGCCCCCGCCCGTTGCGTCGTACCGTCGCGAGTGTGCACGGCCGTCCGTTGGGGCGCCCGGCTCACGACAGCACTTCCGCGTGAAGCGTCAACGCGACGGGGAGGCGCGACGCGATCGCGGCGGGGTAGAGTCCGCCGGCGGCGCCCGTCACCAGCAGCAGGGCGATGGTTCGGCCCAGCGCCGAGGCCGTCAACGTGAAGAAGTGCAGCTTCTCCGGGATCCCCGGTGTGGCGCGCAGGATGGTGTCGAGGTACCCGCTGAGCGTCAGCCCCAGCACGAACGCGCCGAGCACGCTCCCAGCGCTGAGCAGCAGGCCCTCCATCAGGATGAGGATCCCGATGCGCCCCCGCGTGAACCCGAGCGCGCGCAGCATGGCGATCTCCCCCAGCCGTTCTCCGAGCGACAGCGTCACCATGGCGGTGATGAGCAGGAACGAGATCGCGAGGCTGAGGGTGCTGAGAATCAGCGCGAACTGGTTGAAATACGTGAGGCGCGCGCCGATGCGGCTGAGATAGCGCTCGGTGCTCAGCGCGTCCACCTCGGGATGGCGGGTCCCGAGCCACGACAGGAGGGCAGCGACCTGGTCCGGATCGGCCATCCGCACCAGGATCTCCGCAGCAGCCCCCTGCGGGCGCCCCTGAAGGCGGCGCAGGTCCGCGGTCCGCATCACCATCGACCGCTGGCTCGCGAGGTCGAGATAGAAGTCGGCGATGCCGACGACCTGAAATCGCTCGGGCGTGCCCGTGCCTTCGAGCACGGCCCCGGCGGCGGTGGCGGCTGTGAGCGTGTCGCCGACCCGCACGCCGTCAAATCTGGCCAGGGTGCGGCTGACGACCACCGGCGGGTCGCCGGAGCCTTGCCGCGACAGGTCGTGCCCGTCGACGATCACGTACGCGCCGGTCTCGCCGCGTGGCACCCCGAAGGCGAACGACGCAAAGGGCGCCGCCTGGCGCCATACGTAGAGGTTGGTGGCCGCAATCGGCAGCGCCGCCGCGACGCCGGGCTGCTCCCCGATCGCCGCCGCGAGGCGGTCGCCGTCGGGGATTTCCGCGATCCCGGAGAACGGCGTCGTGCCCTTCGGGACCACTCGCACCGCAAATCCCATCTGGCTGAGGACCTGACCGAGGCTCGCCTGCAGTCCTCCGGCCAGCATCATCATGTCCAGCAGCAGCGCGCCCGTCACGCTCAGGCCAACCACGACGAGCGCCGTGCGGATGGGGTGACGGCCAAACGTGCGCCCGGCGAGCCACAACAGGGTAGTCATCGGTTCGGCGCTATCGTCCCAGCTGTTCGAGCGCGCGCCGGCGGAGCAACCGCCAGGTGGTGAGCGCGCCGGCCGCGATTCCTAGTGCCACCGACAGGGTAACCGCTTCTCCGAGCAGCGGCAGCGTGATCCGCGAGAAGACCACCGTCGTGTCGAAGAGACGCTGGTACGCTACGTTCGTCGCGGCCGACAGTACGTAGCCCAGTCCGACGCCGACGAGGCTGCCGGCGACCGCGATCCCGGTGGCGATCAGCAGGATCGCGGCGCCGACACTCCGAGGCGATATGCCGACCAGCCGCATCACGCCGACCTGGCGCCGCATCTCTTCTCCGCGGAGCGTCATGATGGCGAGGAGGAACACGCTGCTCGTCACGACGGTGACCACGCTGATGGCCTCGTGAAAGCGCGCGATCACCTCGAACGGCGCCGAGCCGTGCGCCGCCAGCTCCCGAGAGCTGTAGGCGCGCGCGCCGATCGGCAGCACGTCGAGGCGCGTGGCCACTTGCCCCGGGTCCGCAGACGCGCGCAGCCGGACGACCACGCTGTCGACGTCGTCCGCCCCTCCCTCGAGTGCTTCGAGATCTGCCAGGTGCAAGCGGACGTCCACGCGCGTGCGCGAGATCTCGGTCGGATACTCCGCCGGATGGTACACGTGCGCGACGCGAAGGCGTTGCCACGGCCCGGCGGCTGTCGTCCCGACCTCGATCACCTCGCCGGCCTGCACCCCGAGGAGCCGGGCGGATCGGTCGGTGAGATCGACGGTCGGCAAGTCGGGCTGCGGGGCGGCGCCAACCACGAGCCGCGGCAAAGCGACGCCGAACATCAGCAGGGCTGCGCAGAAGGCGGCCACGTACGGCCAGTCCCGCGGTCCTCGTCCGTGTGGCGGCATCGGACGGAACACGTCGCCCGTCGGTCTCTCGGCGCGCCTGTCGGTGGCCGGGGGGTGGATCACGAGCCGAGCGCCACGGCCATGAGAAGGCCGACCGCCAGGAGCAGGCGACGGGTGCCGGCGAGCGCGTGCGCGTTCAGCGCACCGGCGTCCGGCTCGGTGCGGACTACGTGCCAAGCGCGGGCGGCCAGGGGCAGCGTCAACACGGTGAGCAGCGAGAGCGGAGGGAGTTGTCGGACGACGACCCCGAGGCAAATCACACCGTACGCGCCCCCGACCAGGATCGTGTACTCTACGCGCGCGCCGGATGCGCCGAATCGCGTGGCCAGCGTGCGTTTCCTACCGATGCGATCGCCGTGCTGATCCCGCAGGTTGTTCACCGCGACCAGCGCGGCGCCGAGCGCGGCCATCGGCACCGACGCCCACACGGCGACGGGCGCAAGCGTCCGGGTCTGGACATAGGACGTCCCCAGCACGATCATCGGGCCCCAGACGAGAAAGACCACGAGCTCGCCGAGCCCCGCGTAGGCCAGTGGTCGGGGACCGCCGCTGTACGCATAGCCTCCGAGCACCCCCAGCGCCCCGAGCACCAGGACGGGCCATCCCGCGACCGAGGCAAGCCACAGCCCGAGCACGCTGCCCAGTGCGAGGCAGGTCCACCCCCCGGCCGCGATGGTGTCGGGCGAGAGTGCTCCTCCCAGAATGGCACCACTCGGACCGAGCGAGGCGGCGGTGTCCACGCCGCGGGTGTGGTCGTAGTAGTCGTTCAGGAGATTGGTCCCGGCCTGGATGGCCACGCACCCGACCAACGTCGCCAGAAACAGCAGTGGCGAGAACCGGCCGGCGTGGATGGCGATCGAGGATCCTACGACGACCGGAGTCGCCGCCGACGTGAATCGATAGGGACGCGCGGCCCGCCACCAGATGGCGAGCCTGTGGGTTCCGACCCATATTCCTCGGGACGCGCCCTCATGGATCATCGTCTGGTGTGCTGGAAGGTGCCGGTACCCGCCGAGTGCCGCAGGGACGGTCGGGGATCACGCCCGACCCCACGCGGAGGGCACGGCTATGTGCTACGTTGGCTTTGACGCCCGGGACACCGAACCCTTCTTCGGAAACGTCCGTCGCGCACTGCGACGCTGAGTCTCGCACCGCAGCGGACCAACGCACAGGGATGTTCCCGCGCGGAGTTCTCTGATCACCCACCGCGCGCCGCACGTTAGGTCGCGCCCCACGTTACCATCGGCAGTTCAGGGAGGGTGTTGAATGGCGCGCTATGAGTCGCGCCCCCCCTGGGAGAAAAAGGAAGCGACCGACGGCCTCTCGGGTCAAGCTGGACCGCGTTGGCTCCGCTGCGTGTTCCGGCGCCCGGACGCATAGGAGTTCTTGACGGATGACGACGCTGGTCTTCGCCGCCCAACACTCGATGCTGGTCGTGCGTGGAGGTCGGCCGTGGTCGGTTGACGTGCATCTCCAGGGCCGCCCACCGATACAATGTGCTCGTTATAGAGACCCGCGCCTCGGCCTCCTCCAGCATCTCTGGGTACTCGGCCCCGCAGACGCGGGCACGGAGGTTCGCTTTGAGGCTCGCGAACGGGGGATGGCAAATCGCCTCCCCTGTCTTCGTGCGATGGGTCAAGCAGGAAGCCTGGTTCCAAACCGCACGCCGAATCCGTCCGGGTCCACGATGGTGAAATCTCGAAGCCCATAGTCGCGGTCGTCGACGGGCTTAATGATGCGAACAGACATCTCGTTGACGAGTGTCCAGTATGCGTCAACATTCGGGACCATGATGCGCATGTTGGCCTGGGGAAACTCTGGAACGGGCGGCAGTTGCGGCAACTCCTCGATGAAGAGACGATGGCCTTCCCACGTCAGAGTTGCGAAGGTTGCGTCTGCGCTGATCAACTCGAACCCGATCTGGCGGTAGAAGCCCATCGACTTTTGAAGGTCACGGGTGAAGATTTCAACCACCAGTTGTTCTGTCGGATCGACGTATCGCGCCATCGCCACAGCACCTCCGCGTGATCAGGGGATAGCGTCGCTCAGACGAGCTCCAAGTGTGGACCGCCAACGGGTTCGCGCTTCCTGTTCCGCTCGTTCGAGAACTGCGACGATGAAGTCAGACTTGGCGTTGGTGTAACCGAAACCGTCGGACCCGTAGCGGGCCGCAAGGGTGTGTTTCAGCGCGGCATACTCCTCGACGACGTCAGGATGCGCGCGAAGAAGATCGCGAAACAGAACGTGGGTGAGCCAGAAATCTGTCGTCCTTTCAACCATGTGCAAGTGATGCTCGCGCGCCCGCGATCTTAGGTTTCCGAAAGTATCGACGCTCTGGAATGTACACTGCGTACTCCCGCTCATACTAGCAGCCGAGAGCCTCCAGTGGCGGGATGCATGGGGACGCATCCGCAAGGTCGCGAAGGCCCGCCGTGATGTCAATGATCGGTTTCGCGGCGAGGCCGGGGACCCCCGTACTGCCGACGTGTTCAATGGCAACCAGCGCACCGCCGATGGCGTTCAGGATGCGGTCCCGTTCCTCCCGGTACAATGCGGGCCACCGAGGATCATAGGCAACGACCACAATCTCATCCGCAGGCCACTGGCGCCCGCCAGGTCGCCCCAGTCCACTCGCCGGCGGTATGGTGGTGCTGTGTCGCAGCATAAGTCGGGGACGCGGCGCGCGACACGCTGGATCCCAATCTCTCCCGGCGGGCCCGCTAGTCGGGCGCGTCACGTTTGACCCCCTCGCTAGATCCCGAGGTACGCTTGCTTGATCGCGGGATCCTGGCGCAGCTCGGCCGCGGTGCCGGATCGGGCGATGCGGCCGGTCTCCAGCACGTAGCCGCGCGTGGCGATCTCGAGTGCCTGATGGACGTTCTGCTCGACGAGCAGCACGGTCACTCCCTCGGCGTTGATGCGCCGCACGGTCTCAAAGACCTCGCGCACGAGCAGCGGTGCGAGGCCGAGCGAGGGCTCGTCGAGCATCAGCAGCCGCGGCCGGCTCATCAGCCCACGGCCGATGGCGAGCATCTGTTGTTCCCCGCCCGAGAGCGTGCCCGCGAGCTGCGTGCGGCGCTCCGCGAGCCGCGGGAACAACGACAGCACCGACGCCATCGTCTCCCGGACCCGGGCGCGGCTGCGCGGTGCGAACGCGCCCAGTTCCAGGTTCTCGATCACCGTCATGCGGGGCCAGAGGTGGCGTCCTTCGGGGATCTGCACGACGCCCGCCCCCACGATCTGGGAGGCGCGCAGCCGGTGGATCGGCCGGCCGGCCACCCGCACCCCGCCCCGCTCGGGTCGGAGCAACCCCGAGATGACGCGCATCGTGGTCGTCTTGCCGGCGCCGTTCGCGCCGAGCAGCGTCACGATCTCGCCCTCGCGCACGGTGAACGAGACGTCCCACAGGGCGCGCACGTGGCCGTAGGCGGCCGCGACGCCCGTGACATCGAGGAGCGGCGTGTCCCCGGGTGCCGGCCGGGCGTCCGGCGTCACGGGCGGGGCGCCGCGTCCGGGCGTCCAAGGTAGGCTTCGATCACCCGGGGGTCGCTGGTCACGGCCGTCGGCGTTCCGTCGGCGATCAGGCGCCCGTAGTTGAGCACCAGCACGCGGTCCGACAGGTCCATCACGGCCCGCATCACGTGCTCGATCATCACGATCGTAATCTCGCGGTCCCGAAGCCGCCTCACGAGCGCCACGGCCTGCTGCGACTCGGCCGGCGTCAGCCCGGCGAGCGCCTCGTCGAGCAGGAGGAGCGACGGGCGCGTAGCGAGCGCGCGGGCGATCTCGAGCCGCTTGCGCATCGCAAGCGTGAGTACCGACGCCGGCGCGTCGCGCCACGCAGCGAGGCCGGTGACCTCCAGCACGTCCTCGGCCTCCGCGCGGGGCGCGGCGCCGAGGAGACGGGCCCCGCCGCCGAACGTGGCCGCGACCAGCACGTTTTCCAGCACGGTGAGCTCCGCGAACGGGCGGACGATCTGGTGCGTCGCGCACACTCCGCGCCGCGCGACCGCGTCGAGGCTCCACCCCGTGATGTTCACGCCGTCGTGGAACACGGTGCCCGACGACGGTCGGGTGTGCCCGCTCACGATTCGAAACAGCACGGTCTTCCCCGCGCCGTTCGGGCCGATCAGGCCGGTGATCTGCCCCGCGGCGATCTCGACCGAGACGTCGTGGACCGCCACCAGCCCGCCGAAGCGTTTCGTGACGTGGGCGAGGGCGAGCGCGGCACTCATTCGGCGCCCTCCGCGCCGCCCGGGGGCGCGCCCCCCGCCCCCAGG
>DASQGM010000316.1:0-5530 GCA_035632615.1 bacterium
AGGGCGTCGGTGCTGTTTGGGTCCATGATGGGCGCGATCGACACGAGCGTCGTCAACGTCGCGCTGGCGCACATTCAGTCCACGTACGGCGTCACGACGCAGGAGGTCACGTGGGTCATCACGTCCTACCTGATCTCGCTCGTGATCATCATGCCCCTCACCGCCTGGGTCGCGTCCGTCCTCGGCCGGCGGAACATGTACCTGCTCGCGGTGGCGATCTTCACGATTGCGTCGGTGCTCTGCGGGCTGTCACGGAACCTCGGCCAGCTGATCGCGTTCCGGGTACTGCAGGGGTTAGGTGGGGGCGCGTTGCAGCCGACCGCCCAGGCGATCATGCGGGAGACGTTCCCGGGGTCCAGACAGGCACAGGCGATGGGGCTCTACGGCATGATCGTGCTGCTCGGACCGGCGGTCGGCCCGACGCTCGGCGGGTGGCTGACGGACAACCTCTCGTGGCCGTGGATCTTCTTCGTGAACCTCCCGGTCGGCATCCTCGGGCTGATCATGGGGTACCTGTTCGTGGTGGATCCTCCGTATATGCGCGCGCGAGGGTTCCGGAAGATCGACGGGATCGGGATCGCGCTCATGACGGTCGGGCTCGCGGCGCTGCAGATCATGCTCGAGGAGGGCGAGACGGACGGGTGGTTCCAGAGCTCGTTCATTGTCGTCCTCGCCGTGGTCGCCGTGCTGGCCCTTGCGGCGTTCCTGGTGTGGGAACTCCGGGTGCCCGAACCCGCCGTCAACCTGCGCATTCTGCGAAACGTGTCGTTTGCCTCCGGATCGCTGATCATCGGCATCCTGGGGCTCGCGCTGTTCGGAAGCCTGCTCCTGCTTCCACTGTTCCTGCAGAATCTGCTGGGCTACAGCGCGACCCGCGCGGGGCTCACGCTCATGCCGCGCTCGCTCACCATGGTCTTCATGATGCCGATCGCCGGCCTCCTGTACAATCGCCTCGGTGCGGCCGTGATGCTGCCGTTTGCGCTGGTGCTCAGCGGTGTGTCCAGCTTGATGATGGCCCGGTTCAACCTGTCGACGCCGGAGCTGCAGATCCTCGTCCCGCAGGTCCTGCAGGGCATCGGGTTTGCGTTCATGTTCGTGCCCCTTTCCACCGCGACGCTCTCGGCGATCCCGCGGGCTCAGATGCAGAGCGCCGCCGGCCTCTACAACCTGGTCCGGCAACTCGGGGGCAGCTTCGGGACCGCGATCGTGGTCACGCTTCTCGACCACAAGATTCAGACCGCCAGCGCCTCGCTCGTCCGGTACGCCTCGCCGTACAACCCAACGTTCATGCACTGGTGGCAGGCGTTCCAGGCCGGGTTCGTGGCGCGGGGCAGCGATCCCACCACGGCGCACTGGCGGGCGCTCGCGGCGCTCCAGGCCCTCATCGGCCAGCAGTCCCAGGTGGTCGCATACGATTATGTGTTCGCCGTCATCGGGATCGTGCTTTTCGCATGCCTGCCGTTCTCGCTGTTGCTCCGTGGCGTGAGGCGGCCGCAGCCGGGCGGCGAGGCGATGGCGGCGGACTGATCGGCACATCTGGCAGCGGCGGGGGCCCGGCGCTATACTACAGATGTAACGCCGCGGGCCCGGCAGAGACGTGCGGCGGCGTGACAAGTCCTCCAACGGGCCGCCCGCCCGAGGGAGTGCGGCCGGGCACACCGGCCGGCGACGAGGAGGGTGTCGTGGCGAAGATCACCGATCCGCAGGCCCCGGACTATTTCCTCGATAGCTTCCCGCGGGACGACTTCCCGCGGTATCTGTGGACGAAACGGCCGGAGACCCTGCCCGCGGAGGCCTGGACAACCGAGACGACGCACCGCGACGGCCAGCAGGGCGGGCTCCCGCTGACGACGGACCAGGGGCTCCGGATCTACGACCTGCTGTGCCGGTTCACACGGACGTCGGGCGCGATTCGCCAGGCCGAGTTCTTCGTGTACCGCGCATCCGACCGTGCGGCGCTGCAGGGCGCTCTCGAGCGGTACCGCGGCGGTGCCCCGATCGAGCCCACGACGTGGATCCGCGCGTCGGTGAAGGACGTTGAGCTGATCAAGACGCTCGGCGTGCGCGAGACCGGCATGCTGGCGTCGTCCTCGGACTATCACACGTTCCACAAGTTCAAGCCCGGCGGGCGCGTGCAGGCCGCCCAGACGTACCTCGATGCCGTGAAGATCACGCTGGATGCGGGGATCCGGCCGAGGCTGCACCTTGAGGACGCCACGCGCGCCTCGATGGACTTCATGCTCGCGTTCATCGAGACGGTGATGGACACGGCGGCGCCGTACGGGCCGGCCCGGCGGCCGAAGTTCCGCGTCTGCGACACGATGGGCTTGGGGCTGCCGTACGACGACGTCGCGCTGCCGCGCAGCGTGCCGGAGATCTTCCGGGCGCTTCGGAAGATCGGGCTCCACCCGGACGACCTCGAGTTCCACCCCCACAACGACACTGGCCTGGTGGTCGCGAACTGCCTGAGCGCGGTCCGCGAGGGCTGCGGGGCGATCAACGGCACCTGCCTCGGCAAGGGCGAACGCACCGGCAACGCGCCGCTGGAGCAGGTCCTGCTGCACCTGATCGGGATGGGCTACTTCGCGAAGGCGCGGCCCGACTTCACCGCGCTCAACGACCTCACGACGCTGTACGCCGAGATGGGCGAGCCGCTGCCGCCCAAGTACCCGCTCTACGGCCGCGACGCCCACCGGACGCGCGCGGGCATCCACGCCGACGGACTGAACAAGTTCTGGTGGATGTACGCGCCGTTCGACGTTCCCACCCTGCTCGGAAGGCCGTTGGAAGTCTCCCTGACAAAGGATTCCGGCGTGGCCGGCCTGATCTTCCTGATCAAACAGCACATGGGCATCGAGCCCGCGAAGGACGATCCCGGCCTGCAGGAGATCCACGACTGGATGCTGCACGAGTTCGACGCCGGGCGCCAGACGGCCATCGAGTGGGAAGAGCTCGAACCGATCGTCAAGCAGCATCTCAACCACATGCGGGTGCAGCCGACCACCGTCTAGCGGCATCGCACCGTACCGGCTCGAGAACCGCGACAGCCCGCATCCAAGGGAGGACCCTGTGTCGACGGAGCACGGCGCCAGCGAGGCCGTCCTGCGCGCAATCCGGAGCCGGCGAAGCATCACGCGCATGAAGCCGGAACCGGTCCCCCGCGCCCTGATCGAGAAGTGGCTCGACGCCGCGGTGTGGGTGGCGAACCACCGCGTCACGGAGCCGTGGACGTTCTACGTCCTGGAGGATGATGCGAAGCGCCGGTTCGCGGAGTTCCGGCGCGACTTCCAGCGCTCTCGCCTGCCGAACCCCGAGGCCCCGGAGGCGCAGGCGGCTCTCGACAAGAGTTATGCGTCCGCGGCCGACACCCCGGCGATCATCGTCTTTGCCTGCCGGCCGTCCGACGACCCGGAGCTCGGCGAAGAGGACGCGTGGGCCACGTACAGCGCCGCGTACGCGGTCATGCTGGCGGCGTGGAGCGACGGGGTGGGCACGTACTTCCGCTCGGGCGGGATTCGCGAGTACGTCCCGCTGCGGGAGTTTCTCGGTCTCGCGCCGGACCAGCGAATCCTCGGCATGCTCTACGTCGGCTATCCGGCCGAGGTACCGCAGCGACGTCGCACCCCGGCTCCGACAAAGACCGTGTGGCTGGCCGCCCGCCAGGGCCGGAACGGAGAGGGACGCTGATGTCGACCGCGATCAAGCCCGCGCAGGCGATCGAAGCGTTGGATACCCCGGCGCTGATCGTGGATCTCGACCGCCTCGAGGGTAACATCGCACGGTGGGCGGCATACGCCAGGGACGCCGGCGTCCGGCTTCGTCCGCACGGAAAGACGCACAAGTGCGTGGAGATCGCGAAGCGCCAGCTGGCGGCCGGGGCCACGGGGCTGTCGCTCGCGAAGATCGGCGAGGCCGAGGTCATGGCCCGGGCGGGCATCGCGGACATCTTCCTCGCCTACGAGGTGATCGGCGGACCGAAACTGCCCCGGCTGCTCGCCCTCGCGCGCGAGATCACGGTCCGCGTCGGCATCGACTCGCTCGATGGCGCCGAGCCGCTCGCGCACGCCGCCGCGAACGCAGGGGTCACGCTGGACGTGATGTTGGAGGTGGATTCGGGCCTGGGGCGCTGCGGCGCCGCGCCCGGGGAACCGCTCCTGACGCTGGCCGGGCAGGTCGCGCGTCTCCGCGGCCTGCGTATCGTGGGCGTCTTCACGTACCGCGGGTACCGCCCGGATCTCGATGCCGCGGGCCGGGAAGAGGGCGAGATCATGGTCCGGGAAGCCGAGCGGCTCCGCGCCGCAGGGATCCCGGTAGACGAGGTCAGCGTGGGATCCACCCCGACGGGACGCGCGGCGGCGCGCGTCAAGGGCATCACGGAGATCCGGCCCGGGACGTACGTGTTCAACGACGCCACGCAGGTGCTGTGGGGCGCGGCGCAACCGGAGGAGTGCGCGCTCACGGTGCTCGCCCGGGTGATCAGCCGGCCGTCCCGCGACGTCGCCATCCTCGACGCGGGATCAAAGGTGCTCACCTCGGAAACGGGCCCGTTCAGCAGCCGCGGCCGGAGCCACGGCGTGGTCCGCGATTATCCGGACTGCCAGGTCGACCAGCTCTGGGAGGAGCACGGGCGCGTGCAGCTCACGGAGGATGCGCGCCGGCTGCGCGTCGGCGACCTCGTCCACCTGCTTCCCGCCCACGTCTGTCCGACGGTCAACCTCGCGGAACGCCTGGTCGCGACACGCCGCGGGCTGGTCGAGGACACATGGGCGGTGGCGGCGAGGGCGCAGGTCCAGTAGCACGCGGACCGCTTTGGCGGCCGTCTACGGACAGGCGGGGGCGAGCGCGGCGCTGGCGATCGCCGCCCCGATCGTGGAGCTCTCGGCCACGTTCCACGTGTAGATGCCGACCACGTGATTCTGATTGTCGAGCACGGGGGAGCCGCTGTTGCCCGGCCGGGGGCGGTTCTCCGACACGATCTCGAAGATGGGCGTGCCGTCTTCCGCTCTGGCCACGTTGCTCACCGTCCCGGTGGCCGTCCACTGCTCGTCGGCGACCGCGGGGTTCTCGGTTTCACCGTAGCCGACCACCCGCACCGCCTCCCCCACCGAGGGCGCACTGCCCAGCGTGAGCGACGCGAATCGCGGCAGCGTCGAGCGGTGCGCCAGGTAAGTGACGCCCGCGCGGGGATCCCGGATCCGCGCGAACTCGAACGCGGACGGGATGACTCGAATCTGCGCCACGTCACGGCCGAGCGGCACGGGGATGGGCCGGTTGACCGGCGCCTCGGCGAGCACGTTCGCGCACACGGTCGCCGCGCTGTAGAATTCGTTCCCGATGATCGCGAGCAGTTGGTAGTGTGCCGGATCCTTGTACGCCGCGTAGACCACGTGACTGTTCGTGAGGGCGGTCCCGTCGGAATCCACGAAGAACGCGGTGCCGGCCGTGACGGAGCGGTACGTCCCGCTGTCGTGGATCATCGTGACCAGTTGAAATACCGCGGGATCCGGCCCGCCCGCCCGGGCCGGCGCGA
>DASQGM010000317.1:0-4820 GCA_035632615.1 bacterium
CTCTAAGGACGGGACTCCCCGCGGTACCACCTTAGTTCCGTCCGCGCGACAACGCTCGGACGACCCTCATCCCGGTCTCGGCGGGTTCCGGCGGGTGCTACTCGGCGCGTTCCACGACGGCCTTTGGTTCCCGCAGCTCGGAGTTGAGCGTTCGCAGCGCCGGATGCTGGCTTCCACCTGGCCCAGCTCTCTCGGATCCGGGACTGCTGCGACCCGGTCTCCTCATCGCCTGTGTCGCCGCTCGGACGTCGCGACGTGCCCCGAACGACGGTCCTTGGTTTCGCGGTGCTGTGTTGCGGTGAGCTGCGACGGGCAGAACCGAAACCCCGGACGTTGTCACATGACTCTAGCAAACACCGGTCGCTTTGTCAATGGCCGAGCATCCCCGTCATGTACGCGCGACCAACCAGCGAAAGCAGAAACAGGCACAGGAGCCCCACCCACCTGGATTCACGGAACCCCGCCTCGTCCCTCACCAGCACGCGCCGGGCGGGACTGCCCGGGCGCAGCGCAAACAACGCCGCGACGGTCGCGACGACGAGCCCGCCATACAGAAAGTGCAGCGGGGTCTGGGGACTGCGCCCCTCCCCCAGCAGCACAAGCCCGAGCGCCAGTTGAATGCCGAGGGGAATCTGGGCCAGCCACAGAATCCACCAAAAAATGTGCGGCATGCGGTAGCGGCGCGTGAGATCGCCGAACACGGCGATCACAAAACAGAGCGCGTCCCCGGCAAGGGTCACGACCAACAACGCCGACCAGGCGTGCCATTGCGGCAGGCTCATCGGTGTCTGAATTTCTTCCAAGTCGCGCGTACTCCTGCGTGGAGGCTGCCATGCCCGACGACGCCAAACGATCCGTCCGGTCTCAGTTCGCGCGCCAGGCGGCCTGGTACACGGTCAGCGCGGTCCACCGGCACTCCGAGGGGTTAGAAGCCCTGCTTCGCATGGCGGCCCCCGCGCCAGGCGATCGGGCGCTCGACGTCGCGACCGGGACGGGATTCACCGCGTTCGCGGTCGCGCCGCACTGCGCCCGCGTCGTCGCCCTGGACATGACCGAGGGCATGGTGCGCGAGGCGCAGGGTTTGCGCACGTCCCGGGCCGTGCGCAACGTCGAGTTCTGTCTCGGCGACGCGGAGGCGCTCCCCTTCCGGACCGCGTCGTTCGACCTCGTGACCTGCCGCCAGGCCGCGCACCACTTCCCGCACATCGTGCAGGCGCTCGCCGAGATGGCGCGCGTCACGCGGCCGGGCGGCCGCGTCGTGCTGGACGACACGTGCACGCCGGAGGACGATGCGCTCGCGGCCCTGATGAACGAGTGGGAGGTGCGTCGCGATCCCTCGCACGTCCGGAACTACCCGCCGAGTCGGCTCAGGGAGATGTTCGCGGCCCACGGCTTGCGCGTCACCGGCGCCGCGGCGGTCCACGTGCACCTCCAGTTCGACGACTGGGTGCGCCGCGCCGGCGTCACGGCGCCGAACGCCGCGGCGTTGAGGGGCGCGCTGCTGAACGCGTCGCCCGCGGCCGCGGCGGCGTTCCAGATCCGGCAGGAGGGCGACGACCTCCACTTCGCCTGGAACGAGATCGTGATCCTGGGCGTGAAGGCGTAGCAGCTGGCGGGGTCACCCGTCTCACGACGACGCGTGTCGACGCGCAACGGACCGCCCTCCCCGGGGCGGTCCGTTGCGATGCCCTGACGAATGCCGGGTGAGCGCGGCCCGCCGCGTCAGTGCGCCTGCTGGGCCGCCACCATGATCAGCGTCGCCGTCACGCTGCCATCGGAATTGCGAGTCCCCTGCACCATCACCCTCGCGCCGGTGACAAGGTTGTCCGGCGAGAGCGCGACCAGCGTGCCGATCCGGGCGGTCTGCGGTACCGCGACCGCCGTCAGGCTCCCGTCGGCGGCCGACACCGACAGGGTTCCGCTGCGCACCTCGGCGACCGTGCCGCTGACCAGCGTTCGGCCGCTGCGTGTCTGAGACTGCCCGCCCTTTCCGTGCATCGGCACCCCAAGCCCGGCCGGAACATCCTCAACTGCGGTTGCGGTCAACGACCCGTCCTGCGTCTTGTCCGCGAGGACGTGGACCGCGTCGCCTGCTTTGACGTTCGTCAACGCCGCGCTCGCCCGCCCGATGACCCGTGTCGTGGAGGTCGTTTTCACCATAACTGCGGTACCGTCGCGGCCTGCCACCGTGATCGTGCCGGCGGACGCGGACGTGATCGTCCCGATCACCGGGCGCGGATGGGTCCCCCGCTGCAAGGCCGGCTGTTGCGCGTTCGGCTGCTGAGGCGCCGGGGGCTGCGCACCCGCCGATCGCGACCCGATCGACGCCACCCCGGCCGCGAGGCCGACCGACACAAACCCCGCGGCGAGCATGACCATCGACATCTTGAACCGAGTGGTCCGCATGCTCTCAATCTCCCTTCGTCGAAAAGTACCTCGTAAGCGATGCGGGCCCGCACAAAGGTTCCGACCGCGAACGCCGGCAGCGGACGCCGCGGGAGGAATGCGTGTGACGGGGGTCTGATTCGACGCACGCGCCCGGAACCCGGCGCGGGACGAGCGGCCATGGCATCCGCCGGCGCGGTCGCCACGCGGACCTGCTACGGGACGTCGTCCTTGTGGACCGGGCGGACCGGCGGGGCGTCGCCGCTACTGAGCGAAGTCTTCGGTGATCGCGAGCTGACCATCACCTGCGGTCGTGACCCCGATTCCCACGCGGCGGAACTTCGGGGACAGCATCAGCATCCGGTGCGCGGGGCTCGCCAGAAATGCACGGTTCACTTCCTCAACCGTGTTCATCAACCCGACGTTCTCCCCGACCACCGTGCCGGGCCTGATCGCGGCGGACAGGCGCTGGCGGACCGTCTCTCCCGATGAGGACACGTGCCCGAGGAACCCGTGGAACGCCATGTCCCGCGAGAGTTGCCTCGCGGTCCGTCGAAGCCGGGTGTCCATGACTAGGGGGGCCTCGTGCACGGCCTTCCTCGCCCTGTTCAGCAGCCGGAAGAGCTTGGCCTCCGAACCGGGGATCACTCTGGGATTCGAGATCGCCGGGCCGGTGAGGAGTTTGAGGGGGGTTTGGGCGGCCAACACCGCTCCGGTCACCAGCATACAGAACACGGTCGCGCCGCCGGTCGTCGCGAGCACCCGTCGCATCATCATACCCCGAAGCCCCTCGAGACTGTAGGAACCGGTGACGCGCGGGGTTAAACGGATCCCCCGCCTCTGTATTACGATGTCCGCGGGCGGGCTCCTCTCGGCGGAACGAGTTTTTTGATGATCGCAGTCGGCCGGGGAGGCGCCCGCACCTCGGGACGGGCTCCATGCCGGACAGGTGAAACGCTCCGGCGGAAGAAGGATACCCTCCGAGCCGAAGCGCGATGAAGCGGTGAATCCCGTTCACGGGCTCCTGATACCCGGCGGGTGGTGCCCCGATGCCTACGAACGCGTACCGGTTTGTGGAACGATGGACGATACCTGGCTTCTCCCCTCAGCAGGTCTACGACGTCATCTCGGATGCAAGACTGCTCCCCAAATGGTGGAAAGGCGTATATCTCGAGGTGACGCCCGAGGGCGACTGGACGATCCCGCGCGTCGGCGGGCGGGTGCGCGCCAGGGCTCGAGGGTTCCTCCCCTATCAGTTGCGGATGGGCCTGGAGGCCACGGTCCTCGAACCGGCGGAAGTGGTAGAAGTTCGCACATATGGAGATCTTGAGGGTGTTTGGCGAGCCACGCTCTCGGTCGAAGGCGATGGAACGCGCATCGACATTGAGGAGCAGGTCGTGGCCCAAAAACCCCTGATTCGCCTCCTCTCGCCCTTGCTCAAGCCCTTGTTCGCGTGGAACCACTACTGGACAACCCCGCGCGGCGAGATGGGACTCCGAGCCTATCTGGCTACACGACCAGGCGCTTAGAACAGCAAACGGTCGGCCGCCAGGCACCGCGCACCGTCCGGCGTCCACACGCCCCATCCTCTCGTCCCGTTCGTCCCGTCGGCGTCGGGCCGCCTCGCCCTCCATAGGGTAGCCACCCGACCCAGAAATCAGGCCCCGTGCCGATGCCACTAAGCGCCGAGACAGGGTAACCTTGGACCTAAGGCGATGTTGCCCCCAAACGGTCGGCGGTTCCACGGAGGTGACCAAATGGCAGCGTACAATGGACACGGCGTTCAGGTCGGCGAACCGCCGATCTCGAGGTTCCTGTTCGCAGACACGCGGATGGCGTGGTTTTGGCTCGTCGTGCGGCTCTACGCCGGTTATATGTGGTTGATCGAAGGATGGGACAAGCTGCACAACCCTGTCTGGGCCGGCCCGAAGGCAGGGACCGCCCTGGCCGGGTTCATCGTCGGAGCCATGAAGAAGACCGCTGGCACGCATCCGGACGTCACAGGATGGTACGCCAACTTCCTGCACAGCGTCGTGTTGCCGCACGCGGCAACCTGGAGCTACGCGGTCGCAGCGGGTGAGTTACTCGTCGGCTTAGGGTTGATCGTCGGGCTCTTCACGGGGTTCGCGGCCTTCTTCGGCGGCCTCATGAACGCGAACTATCTCCTGGCCGGCACCGTGAGCGTGAACCCGCTGTTCTTCATCCTGGCAACCTGGTTGGTGCTTGCGTGGCGGATCGCCGGCTACTACGGGCTTGACCAGTGGGTACTCCCAGCGATCGGTGTTCCGGGGGCGCCCGGGCAGTTGTTCAAGCACTCCAGTCCAAAGGTGAGACCCACGCAAGCGCCTTCCCACTAGCAAGGGGGTACCGATCGTTCGACGGCACCCGGCCGGGCCGCGACCCGGTCCGGGTGCCGTCCTGTCCTCGCTCGCGCT
>DASQGM010000318.1:0-4257 GCA_035632615.1 bacterium
ACGTGCCACACCATCTCCGCGTCCAGCTGCCCGCGTCCGAGCAAGAGGCCGACCGACTCGAAGAAGTTCGGGACCTCGCTGCTCACGCCGTCATGGGACACGGACGTGCCCGACTGGACCGACGACAACAGCATGCCCGCGAGGCGCTTTCGCTGCTCGATCAGGCGCGCGGAGTCCCACTGTGTCGCGTAGTGCAGGAGCAGCCGGGCCCGGAGATCCTCGCGCATCATGTCGATATGGGCCCGCGCCATGCGCTCGGTCACGTCGCGCTGTTCGATCGCCGCCTGCTCCACGGCGGCCACCTGCGCGGTCGCCGCCTCGCGCATCGTCTCGATCTGGGCGCGCGCGTCTCGCCGTGACCGTCGCGCAAGCGCCCACGCCAGGGCCGCGGCCACAGCCGCGAGCAGCCATGTGCCGATCGCCGTCCACGCCTCCCACGAGAGAGGCCCAAAACCCGTCGCGGTCAACTTCCACTCCATCGCAACGCCACTCCTCTTCTAATTAGATCACCACTACGCCGCAGCCTAGTACCGCTCCTTGGAGGGTGTATCGACGAATCGCGAATCGAACGGACAGTCCGAGCCGACCCGGCGTCACAGAGTCCTGGCGTGCGTGCTCGAACGGAGGAAGGCGGCGCGTTTGACAC
This sequence comes from bacterium, assembly GCA_035632615.1. Lineage (GTDB taxonomy): Bacteria > Sysuimicrobiota > Sysuimicrobiia > Sysuimicrobiales > Segetimicrobiaceae > JAJPIA01. Next base: position 647 of record DASQGM010000318.1, read on the forward strand.
GGCTCGGGACATCCTCGTACGCTAATTCGGTGCCGGCGAGGTCCCCGGGATCGGCGATGGGGCCGAGAGCGTTGAGTCCGGTTAGGCGATCCTCTGATGGATCACGGACAGCGCGGTGGCCCCGGGGCAACGCGTGCGGTCGGACCAACGTGTGATGTCGATCGCACTCGATCCGGCGGGCGCTCCTGACGCGGTGCCGGCGGTCCTGCCGGCGCCCGGCGCGGTCGATCCCCCAGCCGGAAGGCCCGCCGCCGCGTCGCCCCCGTCCGGGACTGACGCCTGGCTTTCGTCGGGAACGGTGTTGGCGAATCCGGAACAGACCGGCGCGCGTCGTGAACGTCTGTTACGGATCGCCGAGCAAAAACACCGCGTCCTCGCGAACCTCGACGCCGAGCCGGCGCAGATCCGCGCGATCGTCGTGCGGTCGGGCTCCGGGGAGCATCGCGGGCCGGTCCCGACCCTGCTCAACGGCGGGCTGCCGTGGCCAGTGACCGGGGAGATCACGTCCGAGTACGGATGGCGCATCCATCCGATCTTCCAAACCCCAGAGTTTCACACCGGCATCGACATCGCCGCCTCCGTGGGGACGGCGGTCCGCGCCCCGGCCGACGGCGCGGTGATCTTCAGCGGGTGGATGCCGGCGAACGGGACGCTGGTGATCCTGGACCACGGGAGCGGCCTGTCCACCACGTACTCGCACCTCTCTTCCAGCGCGGTGCGCGTGGGCGAGCACGTGCGGAAGGGCCAGGTCATCGCGCGGGTCGGGAGTACAGGCTGGAGCACCGGCCCGCACCTCTTCTTCGAGATCCGTGAGGGCGGGCGGCCCGTCGACCCCTCGAGCCGTAGGTCCTAGACCGACCGCGGCGCGCCCGGCACGCCGCGGTCAGTGCACGACCCGGGTCTCGCCGAGGACGCGCCGGAGGATTCGCGCGCGCCGCTCGAGCCGGCGCTGTACCTTTCGCCACTCCCGCAGCTTCGAGCGGACGATCCGGAGTTGCGCTTCCGTCATGGCCAGCTCGGCCATCTCCTGTTGGCTTCGCACGACGCCGACCTCCTCTGTCATCCGTCGCGTCCAGCGTAGCGGGCGATGATGACAAACCCATGACGGGCACGCACGGCGTCCGCGTCAGCGCCCGAACGTTACCGGCTTGATGTCGACGCCGTCGGGGTCGTTGAGGTACCCCGGCGCTCGGCCCGGCACACGGGTGCGCCCGTACTGCCAGAGGATGTGCTTGTTGCGCCCGAGGACGAGCACCCGGTCGTTGAAGTCGTCGTTGAGCAGAAAGTCACCGTTCGGGAGCCCGATCGCCAGCGACGGGTGGTCGAGGCGTCCGTCACCGCTGGCGGGTGCGTACGACCAGACAGTCTGGCCGGTGCGCGTCACCACCACGACGCGGCCCGGCCGGCTGTAGTCCACCACGAGGTACGTGCCGTCGGGCAACTTTTGCGCGTCCGAGGGATATGCCACCGGCAGGGGCACCCGGTACAGCACCGCGCCGGTCGCGAGGTCGAGCTCCTCGGCGCTTCGGGTCCCGATCTCGGTGACGAGCAGGTTCCCGTTGGGGAGAGGCACGTCGCCGTTCGGGTAGAGGAAGCGCCCAGGCGCGGCCCGGCAGTCCTTTGTGACCCCAAACTGCCTTTCGATGCGGTGCGCCGGTGGCGGCGCGAACAGCAACACGCGGCAGTTCTTGATGTCCGCGACGACGATGCGGCCGTCCGCCAGTTGATAGGCGTCGTCAGGCGTGTTGAGATAGCCGGGCGCGCTGCCGGGCCTGCCGGGGTGCCCGTACTGCCAGACGATCCGGCGCGTGGCGTAGTCGATCACCGTGATCGTGTGGTTGTCTTCCTCGTTGGTAATGATCGTCCGGCCGCCCGGCGTGTAGAACGCATCATCCGGGTCGACGAACGATTGGCCCGGCGACAGATCGCCCGGGCGGGGGAACTCCCACACGACGCGCTTGTCCGGCGTCACCTCGAGGATCCGGTTGTTGCCGGCATCGGCGATGAGGACGTTCCCCGGCAGCCCGGTGCGCTCCGGCGTCGCAGGAGGAGGGGCGGCTCGTAGCGTCGCAGACGCGGACAGCAAGGCGCCGCTCAGGAGCAGGAGGGCGAGGGCGATCGGCACGCGGGTCGAGAAGCGGGTTCGCATCGACGTGACACCTCCGGAGCGTGAGTACCTCGGCGGCGCCAATGGTTCCTGGGCGCCGAGAGGGATTGCCGCCGTGCCGTCAGAAACCACCGGGAGATTCCGGAACGGGCGGTGCACATGCAGGCAGGACCGACATCCGAGACGCATCTTGGTCGGATGTCCCTGGCAGAGGCCGAGGAGCGGCTCGCGACCACGCCGGTCGTGCTGTTCCCGTTTGGCGCGCTCGAAGCCCACGGTCCGCATTTGCCCCTGGGTGCGGACTACCTCGTGGCCGAGGAGATCGCGCTGCGGGCGTCGCGACGGACGAACGCGGTGGTCGCGCCGGCGATGGCGTACGGTTACGCGCCGCACTTTCAGGGTTTCGCCGGCAGCGTCAGCACACGGATGGAGATCACCCGGATGCTGGCGGAGGACGTCGTGACCGATCTTGCCGCTGCCGGTGTGACCCACTTTGTGTTCATCGACAACCACGCCGGTAACGATGCGCCCCTCGAGGTCGCGGCGCGCGCGGTGCAGGACCGCCTCGGGATCGCCGTCGCGCACTTCTATCCGTGGCGCGTGATGAGCACGTGGGGGCCGGAGTTGTTCGGCGACGACTGGAAGACCGTGTACGGACACGGGGCCGAGCCCAACACCTCGGTGCTGTTGTACCTGATGCCCGAAACGGTGCGCATGGATCGCGCGGTGCCGGGCGAGCTCGCCCGTTATCGCGGGCAGAAGCTCGCCAGCAGCCGCTACGTCGAGATCGACCGCGTCCAGTCTCAACTCTACCTGCGGGTGAAAGACGTGAACGCGTCGAGTGTGACCGGCGGTGACCCAACCCGGCGTCCGGACCCGGCGATCGGCAGGGCGCTGGTGGAGCAAACGGCCGACGCTCTCGTGCGCCTCGTCGATTGGTTTCGGACGCAACCCGCCGCGGGGCGGCCGTGAGGTTCTGCGGGATCGAAGGCTGGCGGCAGGGAGGCGACATACCGCCGTTACATTCGGCGGGGATCATGGGCGAGGATGATCAAAAACGCGTCGAGGGAGGGTCACGTGAGGACGATCGCAGCGGGGGCGCTTGTGCTCGTGTGTGCGGTGGTGCTCGGTATGCCGCTCGTGGGGTCTGCGCAGAACATGATGATGGGCTCTGCCGCGCAAATTCAGACGGAACTGAAGACCGCCACGTTCCATTCGGGTGAACTGGCCCAGAAGGCCAACGCGCTCGCGGCGGTCCAGCTGCACACGCACCACGTGCTGAACTGCCTGGAAGGGCCGAACGGTCCGGACTTCTTCGCGCAGGCGGGTAATCCATGCCAGGGCCAGGGCAACGGGATCATCCCCGACCTCCAGGCGGCCGTGATGCACATGATGCCCGGCGCGCAGTCGGCGCTCCAGGAGGCGATGATCTCCCAGAACCTGGCGAAGCAGGCCCTCGCGTCCAAGGACATGAACGAGGCGCAGCCGTTCGTGTTGGTCGTGT
>DASQGM010000319.1:0-1792 GCA_035632615.1 bacterium
CTCCGGGAATGAGATGGATGACCAGGAAGACGACCGCGAGCACCCCGAGCACCGTCGGGACGGCCGCCACCAGCCGCCGCGTCGCGAACGCCGCCACGGCCGGCTACGCGGCGACCGGTGTGCTGTCCCGGCGCTCCTGTCGGGTTCGCACCGTGCGGCCGTCCACGTCTATCGGGACACGGTCGCGTGATCGAGCCGGATGCTGCGCTGGGGATCGCTCTGGAACCCGTGCACCCACCCGTGGGACACGTAGATCATGTTCTCGTGGTCGAGAAACAGATAGTACGCCTCGTCGGCGATCCGGCGTTGCACGTTGGCGAACAGTTCACGGCGCTTCGCGGCGTCGGTCGTCGTGACCGCCGCATCCAGCCACTGGTCCACCTCGGGGATCGAGATGTTGGCCCAGTTGTCTCGAGGGATCCCCTTCGTGCTGAACCAGTTGAACAGCACCCGGTCGGGTGTCGCGTCCTGTCCGCGGCTCAGGGTGAACATCGGCATCCCCTCGGACGACGCCAGCTTGGCCAAGAACGACTGCGCCTCCATCACCTGGATCTCAGCATCGATCCCCACCGCGCGCAGGTTCTCCTGGACCACGACCGCCGGCTTGGTGAACCGGTCGATGTTGGGCACGTAGAACGTGGTCTTGAACCCCTGCGCCATCCCGGCCTCGGCCAGCAACTTCTTGGACGCCGCGGGATCGTACGCGTACTGGGTGCACTGCCGCAGCGCGTCCTCGACGCCCGGCGCGAGAATGCACCGGGCCGGCGTGGAAATCCCGCCGAAGACACCCTTGACGATCTCGTCCTTGTTCACGGCGTGCAACACGGCCGTGCGGACCCGCTTGTCGTCGAACGGCTTGTACTTGCGGTTCATCCCCACGAAGCGGGTGATCAGCCCCGGCACCGCGCTGATGCTGAGGTGCGCGTCTTGCCTGTACTTCCGCAGCTTGTCCGGATCGGTGATCTGAATCAGATCGACGTTGCCGGCGTCGAACGCGTTGTACATTGTCGTCGCGTCGGGAATCGGCACGTACACGACGCGGTCGAGCGCGGGCCGGCCGCCCCAGTAGTCGTCGAACGCGGCGAGCACGGTCTCCTGCTGCGGCGACCAGTGGTCGAACTGGTACGGGCCGGTGCCGATCGGATCGTGCCCGAACCGAGCACCCTTCTCCCTGACGGCCCGCTCGCTCACGATCGAGGTGTAGGTGTTCGCGAGCTTGTCCAGAAACGCCGGGTCCGGCGCCTTGAGGACCACGCGCACGGTCGAGGCGTCGACCGCGTCGACGTGGTCCAGCTCCCGCATCAGCGTGGCGTACGGGGACCGCACCGCCGGATCGAGGACGCGCTCCAGACTGAACTTCACGTCGCCCGCGGTCAGTTCGCCGTAGCCCTTCTGGAACCTGACCCCGCGGCGCAGCGTGAAGGTCCACGTCTTGCCGTCGGGCGTGGACGTCCACTTCTGGGCGAGATCCGGCTCAATGCTCACGGTGCCCAGCCGGTACCGCACTAGGCCCTCGAAGAGGTTCGTCGAGGTCTGCTTATCGGTCACGGACGTGATCGCCGCGGGATCGAGGGTCCCGTAGTCGTATTGCATCCCGATCCGGAGCTCGCCTCGCGCGGGCGGGGCGGCGCCGCCCGCCGCCGCGAATCCGCCGACGGCGACCAGGAGCGCAAGGATGGGTACGGTGTAGCGCATGCGCGATGTCACGGTCGGGCCTCCCCCTGAACGATCCACCGCTCGTCAGTCCACGATGCTGGCGCCGGCGGCCGCGCCCTGCCGGCGCGGATCGGCG
>DASQGM010000320.1:0-2896 GCA_035632615.1 bacterium
TGGGCCTCGCGCGGCGACCGGGCGTAGATGCTGATCGCGAGCTGCACGGCGCTGACGAGCGCCGAGAACAGCAGCGCGACGCCGAGCATCACGATCGCCGTCCCCAACGGTAGGTTGACGTCGATCTTCTTCGTCGTGTGCAGCAGGTACGGGTAGCCCCAGCGGAGGCTGACCATCATCGTGACCAGGACCACCACGACCCCGCCCATCGACGCGGTGACGACCGACAGGAACTTGCCGATCACGATCGCCTCGCGGCTGGGCGGCGTGACCAGGAGCGACTCGAGCGTTCCCCGCTCCTTTTCGCCCGCCGCCAGGTCCACGGCGACCGACATGCCCCCCACCACGGCCCACATCGCGACGAGAAACGGCAGCAGGCTCGCAAGCAGCTGCCCCGACACCTGACGCTGGGTGGCCACGTTGCGTTGATCCAGCACGACCGGCAGCAGGTCCTGCGGGTTCAGGTGGCGCGCGGCGAGGCGTGCGGCGACGACCGCCTGGCTGTACCGAGAGAGCAGGTCAACGACCTTCGCCCGCGCCGCGGTGCTTTCCGTGTCGGTCGCGTCGTAGAGGATCCCGACGTGCGCCTGACCGTTCCTAGCGACGATCGCCTCGAAGTTTTTGGGGATCTCGACGACGGCGAGCACCTCGCGTTGCCGCAGCGCCACCGTGGGATCCTTGGCGCGCACCGGCGCCACCAACTTCGACGTGTACGCGAGGTGAATCAGCGCGGGCGCCTGACCGACGATCGCCACCTTGGGAATCACGGTCTGGATTTGATGCTGCTGGCGCTCCGCGAGGTAGGGAATGCCGAGGGTCGCGAGCGGCATGAACAGCGCCGGCAGCACCACCATCACGAACAGCGTCCGCCGGTCGCGAATCACCTCGAGCGTCTCCTTCGCGTACACCGCGTAGATCCAGCGGCGGGTCTCGCGGGCCGCGTCGGCATCGCCGGCCCGATCGCGCGTCCGGTAGGATCGCAGCCACGACCACGCCGCGCCGATCATGCGACGGTCTGCTCCACGAGCTGGACGAAAATCTCCTCGAGGTCGAGCCCGGTCTGCGCCTTCAGCTCGCTCAAGCGACCCTCGGCGCGCACGCGGCCGGCCGCGACAATCGCGACCCGGTCGCAGAGCTTCTCGGCCTCCTCCATGACGTGCGTGGACATGATCACGCACCGGCCCTCCTGCTTGAACCGCTCCACGAACTCGCGGACGGAGCGCGCCGAGATCACGTCGAGGCCGGAGGTCGGCTCGTCCAGAAACACGACCGGGGGGTTGTGGACGAGCGCGCGCGCGATGTTCACCTTCTGCTTCATGCCCTTGCTGAACGTGTCGGTGAGCCGGTTCAGGTGGGGTGTCAGTTCGAGCGCGTCCGCGAGCGCCTGGATGCGCGTCTCGAGGACGGCCGGCGGTACCCCGTACAGACGCCCGGCGTACCGAATCGCGTCGCGCGCGGTCAGGCGTCCGTAGATGCCGGCGTTCTCCGGGAGCACGCCGATCACCCGCCGGACCGCGGCGGGGTCGCGCACGACGTCGTGCCCGGCCACCCGCGCGGTCCCCGCGGTGGGGCGCAGGATCGTCGTGAGCATGCGGATGGTGGTCGTCTTGCCGGCGCCGTTCGGACCCAGCAACCCGAACACTTCGCCCGCGTAGCACTGGAACGACACTCCGCGGACGGCGTGGTAACGCCTGAACCGCTTCTCGAGGTTCTCGGCCTCCACCAGGACTTCGTGGCCGGGCATGAGACGCGCTCCTAGAGCGTGGCCAGCGGAACCGCGCTCAGGACGAAGATCGGGATGAGCACCGCCGCCATCGCTTTGTGCGCCGGGGTCACGGGGGAACAGTCATCCAACGGCCCCGGGTGCCCACGGCGAATCATCAACAAGATCAATAAACTCATTACCCAATATCCGAACAGAATTCCCACGCCGACCGCCACGTAGGACAGAATCAGATGCGCGCGCGGCCCGAACACGGACCGCATCACGTGCCCGCCGTCCAGCATGCTCGCGGGCAGCAGGTTGAGCGCGGTCACCAACAACCCGACCCAGCCGGCGAACGCCATCGGGTGGATCAGCACGTCGGCGGTGGGCCCCGGGTGCAGGAGCCAGCGAACGAGCAGGTCCACCAGCAGCGGGGTGGGGATCGCCGTCAGCTGGCAGCCGTTCGCGACGATCGCGGCGTGCGAGATCACGAGCGAGTGCGCGATGCCGTACACGAGGATCGGGACCGCGACGATGAACCCCGCGATCGGCCCGCTCGCGCCGAGCTCGACGAGGGCGTCGCGATTCGGCGACGGCGTGCGGGTCAAGATCACCGCGCCCATCGTGCCGATCGCCAGCCCCGGCAACGGCGGCATCGGGATGAACATCGGCGGGCTGGCGTCGATCTTGCGCCAGATCGAGACGAGCTTGTGTCCCATCTCGTGGCAGAACAGGATCGCCATGAGCGACAACGAAAACGCCACCCCGCCCGCGACCGGGGACAGCAACCCCGGCACGCACCCGCCCTGCGCGTTCAGATACCCTGCGACGAACGTCGTGACGAGCGTCGCGGCGAACAACCCGATCGGCCACGCCCAGCGCGTCCGGGTCGCCGGCGGCTTCGGCGCGAGCAGCACGATCGTCTCCCCGTCGCGGCGGCGCAGCAACGGGAGGACGCCGAGTGCGTCGAGCTTCTCCCGGAGGCGGAGGAACCGCGCCTTGTCGTCCGGCGCCGGCCTGATCGTGAACGCCGGGCGGCCGTCCTGGAACCAGAGCTCCTGCACCGGAAAGCACGCTTCGACCGCCGCCCGGACGGCGGCGAAATGGTCGTCCGGAGAACTCACCATGGCCTTAAGCCTACCACGCCGCCCCGCGAATGGAAACGACGTGCCGAACCGGACGGGGCCGCGC
>DASQGM010000321.1:0-12852 GCA_035632615.1 bacterium
CGGGCGTCCGGCTGCCGTCCACGACCCCGAGGCTCACGTTCGAGACCGTCGCGTTCAGCACGGACCCCAGGAGCAGCAACTGCAGGACCGGCGCCAGGGTCAGCGAGATGACCAGGCGGCGGTCGCGGAGGATCTGCCGGAACTCCTTCCTGAAGAGGGCCCGGAACCGGCCCGTGAACAGGATGCCGATGAACGCCCTCATCGGGGCTCGTCAGTCCGCAAGCTGCATGCGGCGCATCGTCCGCCACGCCACTGCGTAGAAGATCGCGCCGATCAGGCCGATGATCAGGACTTTGTACCACGTCGCGGCCCATCCGCCACCCTGGAGGAGCGCGTCGCGGACGACCTCGATGTAGTACCGTCCCCAGACGAGGTTGGAGATCCAGCGCAGGCCCGCGGGGATGTTCGCGATCGGGAACAACAGCCCGGACAGGAGCATCACGAGCAAGAACCCCCCGAACGCCACGGCCTGCATCGCCGCCGCCTGGTTGGGGATCGCCGCGCCCACCATCGTCCCAAACGTCGCGACGCAGAATGCGTACAGCACGGTCGCGGCGAGAAACGGCGTCGGGTCGCCGGCAAAGCTGAGCCCGAAGTTGGTGAGCAGCAGGACGAGCAGCACGAACGTCTCGGCCAGCGCCACGGCCATGAACGCAAGGATCTTGCCGAGCAGGAACTCGTGCGCCGAGATGCTGGACACGTAGACTTGGAGGATCGTCTTCTGTTCACCCTCTTTCGCCATCGCGAGCGTCGCCAACAACGCAGGGAACATCGAGAGCGCCATCACGAAGATCCCCGGCCCGTAGAACTTCGCCGACGACTCTCCCGGGTTGAACCACAACCTGATCGCCGTCTGCACCGGCGCGGGCCGTGTCGCTCCGGCGGTGCTCGCGTTGTAGGCCTGCACGACGGTGGCGACGTCGCCCGACACCAGCCGGGCCGTGTTGGCGTCCGAACCGTCCACCAGGAGCTGCACCGGCGCCGGGACGCCGCGCGCGATGTCGCGGCCGAAGTGCGGCGGGATGATCAGCGCGGCACGGGCCGCATTGGAGACCAGCGCCTGGTCCGGCTGCCGGTCGGCGGGCCACGACACCACGTGGAACGTGATGGACGCGCGGAGCGCGGCGATCAAGTCGTGCGAAATCGCCGAATCGTCGAGGTCTTGGACGACGATCGGCACGTTTGTCACCGACAGCGAGAACGCCCGGCCCAGCAGCAGGACGAGGATCACGGGCAGGACGAGGGCCAGGGCGAGCGAGAGGCGGTCCCGGACGAACTGGATCAGCTCTTTGCGGGCTTGCGCCAGCATCCGCGTCATCGATCAGGCTCCCCCGTCCCCGCCGACCTTCCCTTCGCGGCGGGCCTGCTCCACAACGCTGATGAAGACGTCCTCCAGCGAGAACCGCCCCTCGCGTGAGTCGATCACGCGCACCCCGTTCGCGCGCAGCATGTCCGTCGTCGCCCGCGTCGCGCGCTCGGCGTCTTCGTCCGTGATGACGTGGAGCCGGTCTCCGAAGAGCGACACGCGCCAGGCCTCGGTCTGCCGCTTCAGCACGTCCGCCGCGCGCTGCGGCTGGTCGACGCGCAGTTCCAGGAGATGATTGCCGGCCATCTGCCGGCGCCTGATCCCGTCCGGGGAGCCCTCCGCGACCAGTTCCCCGGCCACCATCAGGCCGATGCGGTTGCACTGCTCCGCCTCTTCGAGGTAGTGGGTGGTGACCAGGACCGCCGCGCCGGCGTCGGCGAGACCGTTGATCATGGCCCAGAACGCGCGGCGGGCCAGCGGGTCCACGCCGGAGGTGGGCTCGTCGAGGAACAACACGTTCGGCTCGTGCATGATGGCGGCGCCGAACGCGACGCGTTGCTTCCAGCCCCCTGGGAGGCTGCCGGTGATCTCCCGCTCCTTGCCTTCCAGCCCCGAGAACGCGAGGACCCACCGCTGCTTCTCCTCGCGTTCGCCCTGCGGCACGCCGTAGACGCCGGCGAAGAAGTCGAGGTTCTGCTCGATCGTCAGGTCGTTGTACAGGGAGAACTTTTGCGACATGTAGCCCACCCGCTGCCGCACGCCGGACGAGCGGGCGCGGCCGCGCTCCCCTGCGAGCCGCACCTCTCCGCGGGTCGCCTCGAGCAGGCCGCACAACATCTTGATCGTGGTCGTCTTTCCCGCACCGTTGGCGCCGAGCAGGCCGTACACTTCGCCGTACCGCACCTCGATGTGGACGTTGTTGACCGCCGTGAACGCGCCGAACTGTTTCGTCAGGTTCGTGCCGCCGATGGCGACCTGGCCGCGCAAGTTCCCATGCCCGTGGCGGGTGGGAAAGGACGCCGCGTGCGGCTCCTGGCCCAGGCTGCGCAGCGTTGCCACGAAGGTGTTCTCCAGCGTCGGCGCGTCCACCCGAACGTCGTCGATCGTCACGCCGACGGCGCCCAGCGCGTCGTCGAGAACCCGCCGCGCCTCGTCCGCCCGCGTGGTGAGCAGGTCGAGCCGGTCCCCGAATCGCTGGACGTCGATGAGCGTGTGATCCGGCCCGCTGAGCTCCGACAGGACGCGTTCGGCCTCGTTCAACCGAGTGGTGCGGATCTCGATGCGCTGCGCGCGCAGGCGCCCCCGCAGGTCCGCCGGCGTGCCGATGTCGCGGATTTCCCCGAGGTGCATCAGCGCGACCTGGTGGCATCGCTCGGCCTCGTCGAGATACGGGGTCGCGACGAGGATGGTCAGGCCCTCCGCGGCGAGATGGGCGAGTGCGTCCCAGAACTCGCGACGCGAGACCGGGTCCACGCCGGTCGTCGGTTCGTCCAACAGCAGCACCCGCGGTTCGGGCACGAGCGCGCACGCCAGGGCCAGCTTCTGCTTCATCCCGCCGCTCAGGTGTCCCGCGAGGCGTCCGGCGAACCGGTCCATCCCGAACATCCCGAGGTAGCGGCCGCCGCGCGCCGCGATCTCGCGTGTGGGGACATGACGCAGGTCGCCGATGTAGCGGATGTTCTCGTCGACGGTCAGGTCAGGGTACAGGCTGAACGTCTGGGTCAGGTAGCCGGTCTCGGCGCGCGCCGCGCGCGCCGGCCGGCCGAACACCTCGGCCGACCCGCTCGTGGCTTCCATCACCCCGGCGAGGATCTGGAACGTCGAGGTCTTGCCGGCGCCGTCGGGACCGATGAGACCGAAGATCTCGCCCGCCCGCACCTCGAACGCGATCCCGCGCACCGCCTCGATCGCGCCGTAGCGCTTCCGGAGGTCCGTGACGTGGATCGCCGCGGTCCGGGTCGTCTGCGGGCGCGCGGTCGGCGCGGGCGGCGCGCCGGACGTCACTGGCTGTACCAGCCCTTCCAGCCCTTCGGCCAGTCGCCGCCCGACACGAGGATCTCGCCGTCGGCCGGCATCCCCGGCTTCGCGTACCCGAACGCGCCCCGGAGCTGCAACTTGACGCCGACGACCTGCTTGACCCTGTCTTCACGGAAGTACGTGTTTTCGGGCGTGAACGTGGCCTGCGGATCGATCCTGAGCACGTAGGCGTCGACGGCGTGGCCCGGATTCGAATCGAGATACACGTGGGCCGGCTGACCGATCTTGACCTTGCCGATCTCTCCCTCGGGTACGAACCCGCGGAGGTACACTTGATCGAGGTTGAGGAGGGTCACGATGGCCGTGCCGGCTGTCACGACCTCGCCCGGCTCCGCCGCACGCGTGATCACCGTCCCGCTGAAGGGCGCTCGAATGACGAGATCCTGCCGGTTCGCCTCTGCTTCGGCGAGCTGCGCCCGCGCCTGTGCCACCTGGGCGGTGGCGCTCGCGACCACCGCTCCCTGCTGCACGATCTGCTTCTCCACCGCAGCGCTCGCGGCACTGCGGATCCCGGGGTTGGCGAGGTTCGCCTGCGCGGTGGTCAAGGCACCCCGGGCAGAGTCGACCTGGCGCTGCGCCGCCGCGACGGCGGCCGCCTGCTGATCGGCGGCCGTCACGGCCTGGATTCGCTGTTGCTCGGACACGGCGCCCTGCTGCGCGAGCCGCGTGTACGCGTCCTTGTTGAAGGCCGCCATCTGGTAGGCGGCCTTCTGCTGCGCGAGGTTCTCGTCTGCGGCCGCGACCTCCGCTTCTGCCTGCCGGACCCGGCCTTGCGCATCGGTGGCGGCCTGCAGCGTCTGCAACTGATTCTGCGCCAACTGCTGCTGGAGCACGGCGATCTGGTCCCGCGCGGACTGCGCCTGCGCTTCCGCGTTCCGCAGCGCCGCCCGGGCCTGGTCTTCCTGGGCCCGGATCTGACTGTCGTCGAGCGCTGCGATGACGTCTCCGGCGTTCACCGTGTCGCCTTCCCGCACCCGGATCTCCAGAATCTTCCCGGCCGCCTTCGGCGCGATGGCGGAGTCGTCGCCCTCGATGCGGCCGCTCAGCGTGACGATACTGTCTGGCACCGGAGGCGGAGCGAAGAACGTGCGCCAGACGAGCACGCCGGCGGCGGCGAGCACCACGAGCGCGATGAGGGGAAGCAGCCGCGGCCGCGCACGGACCCGCGCGCCCCCGGATTCCGCCGGTGGCGCCTGGGTGCCAGCGTGTGCGGCGTCGTGTGAGCTCATGCTCGTTTCCTACCTCGCGAGGCCGGCGTTGCCCGCCCGTGCTCCGCTTTGCGCGCGTTGAGGTACGCGAGCGAGAAGTCGGCGATGTGATCCGCGATCCGGTCGACCTGGTCAGGCGTCATCTTGAGCTCCGGCCACAACCGCGCCAGGATCGGCCGTCCCTGGACGTAGTGGGTCGCCTGCCCCATGATGCTGTGGACGCAGAGTCGGGTCGTCTCGTGGTCCCGCGGCAGCCCGAGGATCGCTCCGACGATATCCCGGAAGCGGTCGTACAGGGGGCGCAGGGTGTCGTTCACCAGGCGGTCCATCGCCGGGGTCGGGTGCGCCCACTCATGCATCATGACGCGAAATGCCCAGTCCGGGTGGTCCGAGCCGAACACGCCGCGCAACCTCATCCGCAGGATCTTCCGCAGCAGATCCTCGGGTGGCACCGTGCGATCGGCGATGAAGCGTTCGACGTCCAGAGTGCGGGCAAACCTCCGCAGCACCTCGGTGTACAAGGTGAGCTTGTCTCCGAAGTGATAGTTGACGGCCGCGACGTTGGCCCCCGCGCGCAGACAGATCTCACGCACCGTGGCCCCATAGAACCCGCGTTCCGCGAAGATCTGCTCGGCGGCCCCGAGCAGTTTCTCGCGGGTGCCGTCGGAGGTGACGCGGACGGGCGTCGTCCCTCGCTGTGATCGCGTGCGATCGATTGAGCTCATGATTTCAAACATAAGTTTAAATCATTTGTTTGACACCGTCAAGGCACCCGACGATCTCTACGATCTTTTGCCCCGATGCCGGTGCGCGCGGACGCGGGGCGCGGTGCCGATGGTGCGCAGGCGTTCGACGGGCCGGTGCGGAATGGCCGCCGCGATGCGGGCGTCCCTCGAGGTCATACTTGCCGGCGGCGATCCGAGATCACTCGGCCGCGCGGCCGAGGTCGTCCGGCTCGCGCGTAGGGACCCGCGTCGCCTGCGCGAGCTGTTTGCCTGCGTGCTGCATCGGGACGAGGTCGTCCGCATGCGGGCCGGGACGCGCTCGAGAAGGTCTGCCGGGACCGGCCCGAGCTGCTGCAGCCATACGTGGAGCGATTGCTCTCCGAAGTGTCCGAAGTCAGGCAGCCCTCGGTGCAGTGGCACCTCGCGCAGATGTTGGGCCAGCTCGCGCTGTCGCCGCGTCAGCGGGCCCGCGCGATCCGCCTGTTGAAGCGCAACCTTGACGAATCGACGGACTGGATCGTGACCAACTACACGCTCGAAACGCTCGCGATGTTCGCGGCCGGGGACCGGGTGCTGCGCCGGGATCTCATCGGACGCCTGCAACGCTACCGTCGGGAGAAGAGGACGTCGATCGCCAAGCGCGCGGAGAAGCTGCTGGCACGGTTCCGCGCGCTCGGCGAGTGACGCATCGGGCCTCGCGGCCGGCCCCCGACGCCGACTGCACGCGCCGCCGTGCGCCGCTACACGGCTACTCCCAGCTCCGGTTGCCGCGCCAGTCGCGGCACCGGTGACGTCATGATCACGACCGCCTGGATAAGGAACCCGAGCGCCGCGACGAGGAGGCAGGCGTCCGCTCCCAGCGCGCCGCCTGCGGCGGCGCCGATCGCGGCCCCAATCGGCCGGGCGCCGAACGTCGCCGTGGTGATGACCGCCGAGACCCGGCCGAGCAGGTCTCCCGGCGTCACGGATTGGCGGAGCGTGGTCGTGCTGATCGTCCAGAGGATCGGGCCGGCGCCGATCAGGAAGAAACTGAGGCCGGCAAGCAGGGGCGACGGGACCCAGATCGTCAGGACCATCACGCCCGCCGCGGCAAGTCCCGCCATCGGCCCCAGCGCGACGACGGTCCCGAACGGGAGCGCGCGCGAGATACGCGCCGCGAGGATCGCGCCGACGACCATGCCGGCGCCGTAGGCACCGAGCGTGACCCCGACGGCGGATGCCGAGAGGCCGAGCCTGTGGACGGCATACGGCACGTACACCGCCTGGAGCACGAAAAACGCCGTGTTGAAGACCACGGCGGTCAGCAGAACGGGCCGAAGCAGCGGATGGGTAAGCACGAACGCACCGCCCTCGCGCAGGTCGTGGAGAAAGTGACGGTGCGGGAGCGCCGGTCGAGACGGCTCCCGAAGTCCGGCGAGTAGGAACACGGCGCAGGCGGAGAGCACGGCGGCGAACCCGAACGCCGGTACGGCGCCGGTCCATCCGATCAGCGTGCCGGCCAGCGCGGGGCCCGCGACGAACGCGGTGCTGCGGGCCTGCTCCAGCCGGCCGTTCGCCGCGGCGAGCGCCTCGCGCGGCACGAGGACCGGCACCAGCGACGGAGCGGCGACGCTGTAGGCGACCGTCCCCGCGGCGCCCACGAAGCCCAGCGCTGCCAGCATCGGCAGGGTCAGGCGGTGAAGCGCCTCGAGCGTCAGGATCCCGACGAGGGAGACGGCGCGCAGCGCCTCGGCGGACGCCATGAGGTGGCGGCGAGACGTACGGTCGGCCAGCACCCCCGCGGGGAAGGACAGCAGCAGGAACGGCAGCGTCTGCGCGGCCTGGAGGAGACCCGTCTCGCCGGCTCCCGCGCCGAGCGCGAGCACGGCGACGATGGGCGCGGCGGCCAGGCCGAGCTGGTCGGCCGACTGCGCGGCGAGGTTGGACCAGGTCAGGCGGTTGAACGCGGCCGGAAAGCGAAGCGCGAACTGCGAGCGCATGACGGCGGGACCTCCCACGACAGGTCTCGTGGCCGAAGCCACGCCGCCATTATGCGAGCGCACGCGCTCCCGTTCTATCCGAGTCTTGCCCCCGAACTTGCGGGGGCTACCGGATTTCTCGTGGACTCTCCGGGAGCGGGGCGGTTCCTTTGATTGCCCGCCAGAGGATCCGGGTCAACACACCCGGCGGGACCTGGTCGGCCTCGTCAAAGTCCAGACGCGCCGATTCCGCCGCTCCCGGCGAGGACGGGGTGTTCATGGCGGTGAGCGGCTGCCGCGGCACGAGGGCCGTGAACGGGTACGACCGTGCGGCGTCGTCAAAGGCGTTCAAGAGCGGTTGCGCCGCGGCATCGTACTGCGTGAGCGGCGGAATCCCCAGGATCAGCTCGATCGTCCGGAGCGCAGACACGGTGCTGTAGAACGTGTGATCCACAGCGCCCCGCCGGACGTACGCGCCGGTCAGCAGCGCCACCGTGCGGTGCGCGTCCACGTGGTCCGCGCCGTCTTGCGCGTCATCCTCCAGGACCACGACCAGGGTGTCCTTCCAGAACCGCGAGCGGCTCACCGCCTCGACCAGGCGCCCGAGCGCGAGGTCGTTGTCGGCCACCATGGCCTGCGGTGTCGGATCCCCCAGCCGGGTTCCCGCGGTGTGATCCTGAGGGAGGCGGACGATCAGGAGCTGCGGCATCTCCCCGGTGCGTTCGAACTCCCGGAACTCCCGAAGCCACTCATCGATCCGGGTCTGGTCTTGGACCCTGAGATCGTAGCCGCGGTAGGCGGGATCGACGCGTCCATCCATTGAAGGCATCGTCCCCTTGGACGGAGACGCGCCGAACTCCGTGAACTCGCCGTAGATGCGATAGGATACTGTTGCCCGTGCGGCCGCGTCCCACAGAAACCCGTTGCGGGGGTACGCCGCGGGCTGGCCGCCTTCGAAGTCGTAGTCGCGACCCCGCCCGGAGTAGTTGGCGGGCCAGTTCTTCTGCACGTAATCGTTCGCCATCGCGGCCGTGGACCAGTTGTGCCCGTCGGCGCTGACCTCGGCGTTGGCGTAGAAGTTGTCGAGCAGGACGAACTGTTGCGCGAGGCCGTGGTGGTTCGGGGCGATGTCCGGCCCGAAGAGGACGAGCGACGGGTCGCCGTTGCCCCCGCGTACGTCCCCCAGCACCTGATCGTATGTCCGGTTCTCCTTGACGATGTAGATCACGTGCTTGATGAGCGACGGCTCGCCGGCGCGCCTGGGGATGACCCGCGGCGCGCTCGCCAGGCCGCGTACGAGGCGGTTCGTTGTTTCGTCGAAACCGTTGTTCTGCACGACGCGCGCCGTCATCGCCGCGAGCGCGCCCGCGCCCGGGACGTCGACGAAGGAGACGGTCCCGACGATCATGTTCCCGATGTACTGCTCGTCGGGCGCCTGGGGTTTCGCGGGGTTCGGGCCGCGCAGGTTGGGTCCGGCGCCCAACCCCTTCGCGTTGGTGACGAACAGCGTGCGTCCATCCCGGGCAACCGTGACGGTGGTCGGGTACCACGCGGTCGGGATCAGCCCGGCGACCGTGGGCGGCGACCCCGCGAGGTCGACCACCGCGACGTCGTTGTTGCCGGCGTTCGTGACGAAGAGGGTGCGTCCGTCCGCGCTGACCGCGAGGCCGTCCGGGATGCTCCCTTCGGGCGCGCCCCGGTACGGCGCGAGCGACAACGTGGCGATGACTTGGTCGGTTTGGGTGTCCACGACCGACACGCTGTCGCTCTCCGTGTTGGCCACGTACAGACGCGAGCCCGCGGCGTCCAGCGCGAGCGCGCCAGGATGGAGCCCAACGGTGACCGTCCCAACCGGCGCCAGTCCGCCGGCCCGCAGCACGGTCACCGTGCTGGCGCCCCAGTTGCTGACGTAGACCTTGCCGACGCGCGGGCTCACCGCGACGGCGTAGGGGAGCGCTCCGGCGTCGGCGGTGGCGGATGGTTTGCCCGTCGCGAGATCCACGGCGACGATGCGGTTCGCCAGGTTTTCGGCGACGAGCAGGGTGCGACCGTCCGGCGCCACTGCGAGGCCGGCGGGATAGACGTGCGCTTTGGGCTCACCCAGCATGATGGGGGGCCCTTCGGTGAGGCGTCCATCTCGAAGGTCATAGGTACGGACGAGATTGTTGCCGCCCGCCGAGGCATAGAGGTGGCGTCCGTCGGGTGTCCATCCCACCCCCACGTACAGGGCCTCGGGCTGGTGGTACGGAATCGTCTGGACGACGAGTCGGGCAGATGTGTCCAGGAGCGCGAGCGACTGCACGCCGTCGCCGTCGTTGCTGACGGCGAGATACCGCCCGTCAGGACTGAGCGCTGCGCCGAGCGGCCGGTCACCGACCGCCACTTGCACGCCCGCGGGCGTCAGCGTCCAGTTGTTGGAGGTGATGCCGGTCTGACCGTCCGGGCCGGCGAGACGCTCTCCCCCGAGGCCGAGCCCCCCGCACAGCGCGACAAGCGTCACCGCTACCACGTACGGGATCCGTCGCATACCTGCGCCTCCGGGTGAGGCTCGATTCGTCGTGCCGACGGTGTCGCACACTCGCTGCCCGGCGTCGGAGCGCAAACGACCGTGCAGAGTCTCTGTTCAATATCTGGTGACGAATCTCCTCACGGAACGGTGCTTGCTGAGCGGACGCGAGCCGGCGTTAGAAGCCGAGCCGGTGCTTCGCCCGGCGCAGGAGGATGATGTGGATCGTCACCGCGGCGACTCCGGCCGCAGTCAAGAACAGATGCAGGGATGTGATGGAACGCCTCGGGCGGTGATTGCCGCATCGACGCCTCGCAGTGACGGGCGGCACGCGACGCGATGCGGCGTCGTGGGGCGTCCGGCTGGTGGCCTGCGTGAGTATCATCTCGTACCAGAACATAGCAGACCACCGGGTAGGTCGGGTTAGGTCAATGTTATGGCTAGGCGATGTTTGGACTGCACGGTCCTCACCAAAGGCACGCCGCCATGGGTTCCCCAACTCCCCAAAAGATCCATGCCGGACCCGATTGAGCCAGTCCATCGCCAATGGTACATCTGTAACACGTCTTCGGACGGCGTGCGAATGTCCGACGCGAGACGGGAATGGTGACTGAGAAGGAGGAACGAGGGTCATGGGCGTCACCCTTGCCGGAACTCCACAGGCACTTCGTAGGAGATCTCCCGCAACGGGAGGCCGCGCAGGGAGACCGAGCGCGAAACACCCATGCGACGACGTCTTGGCCGCGGTGGGACGTGAGGCCGAACGCCTCGCTCAACCCGTCGATCTCGTCGCCACGCTGGAAGATATCCTGACTAACGCGCAAGATCTCGTGATCGGCTCCGCATCGGCGGTCTGGCTGCGCGATTCCACCGGCACGCGACTCTCCGTGAAGGCTCATCGCGGCTATGACGGCCGGACACCGAAGCCGCTGCCGCTCGATGCGAAACACGAAGACGCGGTGGCTCGAGTCTTGGCCACCGGGCGACCTTGCTACACCACGGGTGCACGCGGGTTGTCACGCCGCCCCGGAGTGGGCAACACGACGGACTTCGGCGCGATCTTGCCCCTGCGGGTGGACGGACACCTCGTCGGCGTCTTGACCATCGAACGCCCGGATCGGCACGCGCTCTCTGCCGCCGCGCGGAAACAGTTGACCGTGTTCGCCGCGTTGGCGTCGCTGGCGGTGTATCAGGCGCAGCAACAGGATCTCCTGGCAGATCGGGATCGCACAGCCCGGGAGCTCAGCGACAGCGCCGAGAGTTTCGCGAGCCTGTTCAACGCCACGACCGAGGGGATCGTGATCCATGACCAGGCGTGCATCGTCGCCGTCAATCAAACGTTCGCCGCCATGTCCGGGTACACGCTGGGTGAGCTCATCGGCAAGAACGCCCTTGATCTCGCGGCACCCGAGTATCGGCCGCTGGCGCTCGACAACATCCGTGCGAACGCCGCGGAGCCGTACGACATCGTGGCGATGCGCAAGGATGGGTCGACCTTTCCAGCCGAGCTCGCGGGACGACCGATGCGCTTTCAGGGCCGGTTCCTCCGCATGGTCACCGTGCGGGACATCAGCAAGCGAAAGCAGGCGGAGGAGCTGGCGCGCGTTGGCGCGGACCTCAGCGAAGCGCTCCAGGTGAGTCTCAGCGTGGAAGAGGCTAGCACGGTGGTCAGCCGCTTCTGCATGCAGGCTTTCCCCGGTGCGTCGGGCGCGATTGTGCTCAACAATGGATCGCCACTTACGCGCGCCGCCGCATGGGGTCCGGCCTCGACCCTCCTGGGATCGGGTGAGTTTGTCCCGGAAGACTGCTGGGCCCTTCGCCGCGGGCGCCCGCATCTGGTGTCCGATTCGAGAACCGGCCTCTTGTGTAAGCACGTGTCCGCGCCTGGTCCGCCAGCGTACCAGTGCATCCCGCTGATCGCGCAGGGAGAGACCTTGGGTGTGTTGTGCCTGACGGCAGGCGACAAGGGGACGAAGGGCGAGTTGACCCCTGCCGTCGCCCGCCTGGCGAAGACGATGGCGGACCATTTGAGCCTGGCCCTGGCCAACCTGCGGCTGCGCGAGGCGCTGCGCGCGCAGTCGGTACGGGATCCCCTGACCGGGCTTTTCAACCGACGCTACCTTGAAGAGACGTTGGAACGCGAGTTCCGCCGGAGCCAGCGCGCCGGCAGTGCGTTGAGCATCATCATGTTCGACGTCGACCACTTCAAGCAGTTCAACGACAGGTTTGGCCACGACGTCGGAGATACGCTGCTGCGACATCTCGCGGACCTCGCGCGGAGTCAGTTCCGCAGCGAGGATATCGTGTGCCGGTACGGGGGCGAGGAATTCGTGGTGGTGCTCCCGGCGGCCGGCTGTGACGACGCACGGGCGCGCGCCGAGACTCTCTGGGAGGTCGCTGCCGCCCTGCGCATCGCATACGGCAGCCGGCGAGCGGGTGAGATCACGATTTCCCTGGGGGTGGCGACGATTCCGGACCACGGCTCGAACCCGGGCGCGCTGCTCCACGCCGCCGATGTCGCGTTGTACCGTGCCAAGCAGAATGGGCGCGATCGGGTCGAGACCGCGACGCCGGTGTAGCGTCGGGGGTGGGCGCGAGGAAGCCTACGGGGCTGGCTCGAACAGGGGAACCCGGTCCATCTCGGGGACGGTCACCAAGCCCTTGTCCGTGAGACGGATCGCGGGGATCACGCTGAGCGGCAGCAGGTTGAACCCCATGAAGGGCAGCGTGCACCCTGCCTCTGTCCACGCCCGCTTGAGCCCGGCGACCTCTTCGGCGACCGCCACGGCGCGGTGGTCCGAGAGCAGTCCGGCGATCGGGAGCGCGACGCGGGCCCGGACCTGACCGTCCCGCACGACCACGACGCCGCCAGCCGTATCCCGGACGGACTCCACGGCGCGCCGCATCTCCGCTTCGTCGATGCCGGCCACGATCAAGTTGTGCGCGTCGTGCCCGACGGAGCTGGCCACCGCGCCCGCCGTCGCGTCCGTAACGTTCGAGCACCGCGAGGAAGCACAGGCTGTGGCGCTTCAGCAGGTCCGGCCAGGATGTCCCCGCGGCAACGTCGACGGTCTCGTGAATCGTCGCAAAGCCGGGCATTGCGCCGCGGATG
>DASQGM010000322.1:0-3149 GCA_035632615.1 bacterium
CGCTGCTGCTCCAGATCACCGCCGACGTGACCGGCCGGCCCGTCGCGGCGGCGCGCGTGCCGGATGCGTCGGCGATCGGGGCCGCGATCTACGCCGTCGCCGCCGCCGAGGGGGCGGCGGACATGACGGGCGTGGTCAACCGGATGGGCAACGCCGAGCGGACGCTGTACCGGCCGGGCGAGCCGGCCCGACGGGTCTACGACGCACTCTACCGGGACTACGTGGAGGTGGCGCGCCATTTCGGCGAGGGGGGCACCGACGTGATGACACGGTTGCACCGGCTGCGCCGCGGTCTCGTGTGAACCTCCGGAAGGCGTGGGATCGCCCGCGTCGATGTCCGGGCGGGATACGGACGTCCGGGCGCGGACGTGGTGTTGCTCTGATGCGACATGTCAGCCGTTCATGCGCAGCGGTTTCAAGTGCGGTTCGACGAGTGCGGTCCGGACGGATCGGCCCGTAGCTCGACGATTCTTCGATACGTCGTGGAGACCGCGTTCGGGCACTCGGCCGCCGCGGGATACCCGTTGTCGTGGTATTTTTCGCATGGGCTCTTCTGGCTGGTCCGGCAGGTGCACCTGTCCCTCGCGCTCCCGGTCGGCTACGCGGACGCGCTCGAGATCACGACTCAGGTGCTGGGCGCCCGGCGCGTCTGGGCCCGCCGCGGCAATACGGTTCGGAACGGCGCCGGCGTGGCCGTCGGCGCGGCGACGATGGATTGGATCCTGACCGACCGGGACGGACGACCGGCGAGGATCCCCTGCGAGATGGCGACCGCGTTTTCCGTGGTCCCGGGCACGACGCTCGAACGATACGCGGCCGAGGCGGCGCCCGCCGGGGCCCGCACCGGCGCGTATCGAGTGCCCGCGCACCAGACCGATCCCCGAGGGCACATGAACAACGCCGCGTACCTCGATCTCCTCGATGACGCGCTCGCCGCCCTCGGCCTCGATCCGCAGGCGCGTCCTGCCGAGTACGATCTCGCGTACCTCCAGGCGGCCGTGTCCGGTGACGCGTTACAGTACGCCGCGTGGGCTACGCCCGCGGCCGCGAGCGTCGCAATGCACCGGCCCGACGGCACCCCGGTCTGGTGGGGACGCCGCCGATGTCCGGCCACCGCGCCGTAGCGCAGGAATACGACCCTCGCCCGATTGCCGCACCAACCGCACAGACGTACCCTCTATTTGGACGCCGTCGTCGAGAGGTCATGCGAGACTTGACAGGATTCGCACGCTGCGCTGGCCGGCGGTTCAGCCGGGCGGCCGAGCGGACGGCACATTCGATTGGGGGCTATGACATGAAGACCGTCACGAGGCGCGAGTTCCTGTGGCAGAGCGGAATCGCCGTCGGAGGTCTTGTCGCCGCGCCGTTGATCCGCCTCGCGCCGGCCGGCGCTGCGACCGAGAGCGCGACGGTGACCAAGCTGACCAATGCGCACTGGGGCTTGTTCAACACAGAGGTGGTCGGCGGCCGGCTCCTGCGGACGCTGCCGTTCGCCAAAGACCCGCACCCCAACGCCATGGTCACGGTCATGCCGGACCTGTTGTATACCCCGAATCGCGTGAAGTACCCGATGATCCGGCAGGGATTCTACCGGAACCGGTCGCGCAGCGACACGGCCGGGCGCGGCGTTGAACCGTTCGTGCGCGTCTCGTGGGACGAGGCGCTGGGCATCGTGGCGGACGAGTTGCGGCGGGTCAAGACCCAGTACGGGAACCGGGCCATCTACGGCGGCAGCTACGGGTGGCAGAGCCCCGGCCGGCTTCACGGCGCGAGCCAGGCGATGCAGCGCCTGCTGGTGCTGCTCGGCGGCTACGTGTACTACGTCAACAGCTACAGCGCGCCTACGCTGCCGGTGATCAGCCCGCACGTGGTGGGGGACTCCGCGCCGAGAGCGTCGGCGTGGCCGAGCATCATCAAGAACAGCCAGTTGGTGGTCATGTTCGGATACGACCCGTTCGTCAACGCCGAGGTGCTGTCGGGAGAGGGCGGGCACGTCGTCATGGACTTTGTGCGACAGCTGCGCGACGCGAAGATCCCGGTCGTGTCCGTGAACCCGCTCGAGAGCGACACGGACCAGTTCCTCAGGCCCGAACGCATCGCGATTCGGCCGAACACGGACACTGCCCTCATGCTCGCGCTGGCGCACGTGCTCTACACCGAGAACCTCCACGACAAGGCGTTCCTGGACAAATACACGGTCGGGTTCGACAAGTTCGCCGACTACCTGAGCGGCAAGGCCGACGGGCAGCCGAAGTCGCCGGAATGGGCCGCGCCGATCACCGAGGTGCCGGTCGAGACGATCCGCGCGCTCGCGCGCCGCATGGCGAGGTCCCGCACGGTGCTGATGGGCGGGTACCCGCTGCAGCGGGCGGCGCACGGAGAACAACCGGTGTGGATGATGATCACGCTGTCGGCGATGCTGGGCCAGTTCGGGCTGCCCGGCGGCGGCGTGCAGATCGACTTTCCGTCCCGGGTGGGGGCGCCGGTCGGCACCGCCCCGGCGGTTCCGGGGTTGGCCACCGGGACGAACCCGGTCAAGGACTTCGTCCCGGTCAACATGTGGGTCGACCTGCTGCTCAATCCCGGCAAGACGATCGACTACGATGGGCGGAAGATCACCTACCCGGACATCAAGCTGGTGTATTGGGCCGGAGGGAACCCGTTCCATCACGCGCAGAACATGAACCGGGCCGTGCGGGCGTGGCGTCGCCCCGAGGTGACGATCGTCCACGAGTACGCGTGGACGGCGACCGCCAAGCACGCGGACATCGTGCTCCCGGCGACGACCACGCTCGAGCGCAACGACATCGTGGGCACGACGCGGTTCCTCGCGGCGATGCCGCAGATCGTACCACCGCTGTTCGAGGCGCGCCACGACTTCGACATCTGCGCCGCGCTCGCCGAGCGCCTGGGCGTCGGCGCCCAATATACCGAGGGCAAGGACGAGATGGCGTGGCTGCGCCAGTTCTACGCGGCGGCCCAGCAGCAGGCGAAGGCCCGCGGGCTCGCCCTGCCGGAGTTCGACGCGTTCTGGCAGCAGGGGTACGTGGAGTTCCCGGTGACGGACGCCGGGAATCAGGCGGTGGGATACGCGGATTTCCGCGCCGACCCGGTCAACCATCCGCTCGGCACCCCGTCGCCAATGTCCT
>DASQGM010000323.1:0-4575 GCA_035632615.1 bacterium
GTTTCGATGACGCGGCGCGTCCCATACGCTGTCGCCTCGAGCAGCGCCCGGTAGATCTCCGCAGGCTCGGTCGTCAGCGTGAGGCCGAGGATCGCGCCCGACAGTTCCGCGTCGACCAGCGGCGTCCGGCACCCGTTCCACCAATCGAGCGCGAGCAGGCCCGACGCGCCCGGCGCCATCGCGGTCGCCTCCTGCCCGAGTCGGTCGAAGACGTCGGTCTCGGCGTATCGTGCGGGGACGGCCGTGCGCACAAACCACAGGAAGATGTCGCCGACGGACGCCTGGCCAGCCTCGTAGCCGAACAGCCCTGGGAGGATGCCGTCCTCGACCACGCCGGAGATGCCCCGCACCGGGCGGCGTCTCGAATCCACGAGCAGGTGGCAGGTGGACGTGCCCATGATCATGACGAGCTCGCCGGCATCGTGCACGGCGAGCGCCGGGACGGCGGCATGCGCGTCGATGACGGCCACGGCGACCGGGGTCCCGGCCCGCAGCCCCGTCCGGGACGCCCACGCGGCCGCAAGCCCCCCCGCGCGCGTGCCCACCGGGCGTGGGGCCTCGGCCAGGCGGTCCAGAAGGCCAGGGAGCGCCGGATCGAGCGCCTGCCAGAACTCGCGCCGCGGATACCCCGCGTCCTTCTGCCAGTGGGCCTTGTACCCCGCCTGGCACGCGCTGCGCACCTCGTCGCCGGTCAGCTGCCACACGAGCCAGTCGCCGCCCTCAATCCAGCGGGCCGCCGCGCGGGGCACGGCCGGTGGTGCCTCCGCGAGCACCTGCCACCCCTTGGCCCACATCCACTCCGAGGACGTCTTCCCTCCGTACAGCGAGAGGAACTCGCCGTCGGGCTGCGCGGCGCGCGCGTTGATGCGATCGGCGTAGGGCTGCGCCGCATGGTGCTTCCACAGTTTGGGCCACGCGTGCGGCTCGCGCTGGAACTCGGGCACCAGGCACAGGGGCGTGCCGTCGACCGTGGCCGGGAGCACGGTGCAGGAGGTAAAGTCGATCCCGATGCCAAGGACGTCCTCGGGATTCCCGGCGACGGCCATTGCCCGCAGGAGCGTCTCGGCCGCCTCGAGCCAGTCCCCGGGGTGCTGCAGCGCCCAATCGGGCGGCAGCCGATCGGTGCGACCCGGAAGCGCGCGATCGAGCACCCCGTGCCGATACGGGCACGTCGCCGCGGAGAGCACGCGGCCGCATTCCGCGTCCACGAGCACGGCACGCGCGGATTCGGTGCCGAAGTCGAGGCCGATCGCGTGGCGGCTCATCGGGCCCGCCCCCGACTACGCGAACACCCGGGCGTCGATCCCGAACATCTTGGCGGCCCAGACGAGGTCCTCGACGTAGTCACCGTACACCCCGTGGATGTGATTGCTGTCGTACTCGGACAGGAACACCTCGGGCGGCACGCGGAACCTCGCGAACGCATGCGGCCACACCGGGGTCGTGGCGGCCGCCTTCGCCTCGGCGACCGCGGGCGGAAACTCGACGAACTCGCCCGGCACAATCGCGAGCCAGTACCGCCCCTGGCGGCGGGCCAGCCGTGCCAGCGTCACGGGACCGGGCGCGGCGATGTGCATGACCGATGCGCCCCCGGCCGGGAAATAGATGTCCGCAGGATAGAGATGCACGTGCGGCAGGTTCACGGCCGGGTCGAACGACCGGCCCGCGAAGTAGGTCGCGTGCTCTCCGGAGTTGCACAGGTCCCACACGTCGTCCGCGGCGTCGTAGTGCCGCACGTCGGCGAACAGCACGGGGGTCCCGACGATGTGCTTGAAGAGCTCCATCGTGAGCGCACCGTCGCTGTCCGCCTCGGTCGCGCAGACGATCGGGTCGTGTGGCCCCTCCCAATCGTACGGATCGTTCAGGAGCGCCTCCGCGACGTCCATCGTGGCAAAGTGGTTCGTCATCTCGGGCTGCCCCTTGATCCCGCAGAAGCTGCACCGCCACTCCGCCAGGATCTCTCGGACCGCGAGGTAACTCTTGAGCTGGCGCCGCAGCAGATCGGGCGTGAGGCGTCGGCCGTCGTAGTGGATCGTCGCGCCGTTGCGCTCGAGCCACGCGATCCCCGCGTCCGCGCGGGCGTCGGGCAGCGCCTCCGCCCGGCGGACGATCTCGTACTGGTCGATGTGCTCGATGTCGATGCCGAACTGGCGGCGCCACTGGTCGAGCGCGGGCACCGCGGTGTACATCCCCATCGACCGCCCGCCGATGAGGGCGTACACCTCGCCGCGCAGCCGGTTTTTCGCCATGGCCGGCCGCAGGAATCGCAACACCCGCTGGAAGACCGCGTCGTCGCCGATGTCGCCCGAGATCCGCCCGTGGAACACGCCGATCTGGTCCAGGCTGCCGGCCGCCGCCAGCATCGCGACGAGGCCCGGGTACTTCGGGTTCACGTTGCTGAGGAGCAGGATCGGGTGCGGCACGAACTCCGCGGCGATCGCCGAGAAGTGCGGAAACGCCCAGATGCCGTAATTGAAGACGACCGCTTCCACGTCCTGCGCCGCGAGGTAGCGCCCCTCGCGCTGCGCGAGGTCCGTGGTCCACACGATCTCCCGCCCGGCGACGACGTCCCACCCGGCCGCGCCGAGCCGGGCGCTCAAGCGTTCCTGGAACTGCCGGGTCAGCGGCAGTAACTCCTGGTGCATATGGGGGCGACCGTCGGAAAAGGTCAGGATCCCCACCTTCGGGCGTCTCATCCACCACCTCCGCGTACCTCGTCGCCAGCGCCGAACGCCCTACCCCTTGATGCCGGTCATCGTAATCCCCTGCGTGAAGTAGCGCTGCAGAAGGAAGAACGCCAGGAGCGCCGGCGCGGTCGCCATCACCGCCGACGCCAGGGGCGGCCCGAACGCTGGCGCCGACCCGCTCGTCCCGGCCTGCGCCCCCATGTACTGCGCGATCCCCACGGGCAGGGTCCGCGCATGATCGCTGTTGGTCGCGATCAGCGGCCACAGGAAGCTGTTCCAGGAGCTGACGAACGTGAGGGCGGCGACCGCGGCCATCGCCGGGCGGCTGAGCGGCAGCACGACCTGCGAGAACACCTGCAGGTCGCTCGCGCCGTCGATCCGCGCGGCCTCCTCGAGCTCCCCGGGGATGCTCAGGAAGAACTGCCGCATCAGGAACACGCCGGTGACGTTGGCGGTGGTCGGCAAGATCAGCGCCTGGAAGGTGTCGAGCATGCGCCACTCCGCGAAGATCACGAACAGCGGAATCACCGTCACCTGGATCGGCACGAGCAGCATCGAGATGATCGTGTCGTAGATCAGGCCTCGACCGGGGAACGCGAACCGGGCGAGCGCGTAGCCGGCCATGGCGTCGATCGCCACGACGACCGCGGTCGCGACGACCGCCACGACCACGCTGTTGAACATCCACCGCACGAACGCGTACTTGGCGAGGACCCGCTGGAAGTTCTCGAGCGTGAGCGTCGGCGGGATCCAGTGGGGCACCGCCGACAGGATCAGCCCCTCCGGCTTCAGCGCGGTGGAGACCATCCACACGATCGGGGCGACGGCGACGACGACCGCGGCGACCTCCGCCGCGTACATCAGGCCGAGGAGGCTCTGCCGGCGCACCACCCGTCCGGCGCGGCGACGGGATCGCGCGGCGGGCGCGACCGCGGGGATGGCGATCCGGCGGAGGTTCACGACGCCTCCGACGGCAGCAGCCGCTGCTGCAGCCACGATAGCACCAGGAGAAACGCGAACGTCACGTAGGCGATCGCCGACCCGTAGCCCAACTTGAACGTCTGGAACGCCTGGAAGAACAGGTACTGCACCAGGGTGAGGGTCGCCGTCCCGGGCCCGCCGCCGGTCATGACGTACACCTGGTCGAACACCTGGAACGTGTTGATGATCGTCAGCATGACCACGACGAACGTCGTCGGCCGCAGCAGCGGGACGATCACGTTCCACAATACCTGCCACGGCCCGGCGCCGTCGATGCGGGCCGACTCTTCGAGCTGCGGCGGGATGTCCTGCAGCCCGGCCAGGAAGATCACCATGTTGTACCCGACCGTCCACCACACCGTCGTGAGCGCGATCGCGGGCATCGCGGCCGCCTCGCTCGACAGCCAGGGGATCGGTCCGAGGTGCACCTGCGCCAGGTAGTAGTTCAGCAGGCCGAAGTTGCTGTCCAGGATCCAGTTCCAGAGGATGCCCACGACCGCGGACATCATCGCGTATGGGGCGAAGATCAGCACGCGCGCCACGCCGCGGCCGGCCAGCGGCCGGTTCAGCAGCAGCGCGAACGCGAACCCCAGCACGATCAGCGCGGGCGCCGTCAGCACCAGGAAATAGAACGTGTTCCGAATCGACGTGTAGAACAGCGGATCGCGCGCGAGCGCCTCGTAGTTGGCCAGGCCTACGAACCGCGGCGCGCCGACGATGCTCCACGACGTGAAGCTCGTCAGGAACCCCCCCACGACCGGACCGAACCGGAACAGCACGAAGACCACGAGGTACGGCAGCAGGAACAGGTAGGGCGTGAGCGGCGCACCGCCTCCGTGAAGACGGTGGCCGTGCGCTCGGTCAGGGAGGACCTTCATCGTCACCAGGGCGGTCCCGGAGGGCCGGG
>DASQGM010000324.1:0-14756 GCA_035632615.1 bacterium
GGCGGCGTTCCAGATGTGCGGGGGGCGCGGTCAGAGGTCGAGGGTCCATGTTTCTCCGACGAGATCGTGGCCGAAGCTGTGATGCGGCTCCTCGCGCACCAGCCGGAATCCCGCCCGCTGGTAGATGCGCCGCGCGGCGAGCAACACACTGTTCGTCCAGAGCGTGATCTTCCGGTATCCGGCCCGCCTGGCGAAGCCAATGCATTCCTCGACGAGACGGCTCCCGATGCCGAGACCGCGCGCCGAGGGCTCGACGAGCATCAAACGGAGCTTGGCGACCTCGTCCGACTCCCTGACGACGAAGACCGATCCCACGATCTCCCCGTCCCGTTCGGCGATCCAGCACCGCTCCCGCTTCGGGTCGAAGCGTTGGATGAACTTGGCGGCGATCTCCGCGACCAGCGCCTCGAATCGTTCGTCCCACCCGTACTCCTGCGCGTACAACACGCCGTGCCGGTGGATCACCCACCCCATGTCGCCGGGCTGGTGCGGTCGCAGGATGTACGGCGCCCGTGACTCTGGGGGCGCACCGAGCAGCGCCTCGACCGTGTGCATCGCCTCGACCAGGCGCGCCTGTGCGCCCTCGTCGAGGGGGCCGAGGAGCTGGCCGATCTCGTCGCGCGATCGCGCGTCGAGCGGAGCGAACGCCTGACGTCCCTCGGCCGTCAGCGAGACGAAGCTCTGCCGCCCGTCGGACTCCGATGGTTCCCGGGTGATGAGGCGGCGCCGCTCGAAGCCCCGGAGGATGCGGCTCAGATACCCGAGGTCGAGCCCAAGCTCTCGGCCCAGCTGCGTGGCCGTCAGGCTGTCGCGGTGCGCCAGCTCGTAGAGCACGCGCACCTCGGCCAACGAGAACGGGCTCTTAAGATACCTGCCGACGACGCCGATCTTCTGGGTGTAGAATCGGTTGAAACGGCGTACCGCACGGACACGGGCGTCGAACTCGCTCTCGGCCATCGTCGGCACCATCCCGACCGTCGTTGTCGTGCCGAGCCGCTGGCGAACCAGCCAACACGGCCGCTCTACAATTACTTGACATCATCAAATACATACTTGGATTTGTCAAGCATCTCCATGTTCCGGTCCCTTGGCGTCTGCTGTTGACACCCCACTTGGCCGACTACTAGAATGAGCGCAACGGGTGGTCTGACCACTGGGCCATCTGTCGGGGTCGGTCCGATCGACAAAATCGCGTCGGCCGGCCCCTTTCCAAATCCATCCCAATCGCGGCGGGGCGCGTGCGCTCCCAGGCAGCGGAGGACCAGCCGATCGCTTCGTTCCGACACGACATGGTGCGGCCCGTTCGGGAGGACCTAGAGCCGGTCCGCAAGACGAAAGTCTACGCGGAGATCGCGGCCCAGATCCACCGGCTGATCGCCGAGGGTCGCCTGAAGCCGGGCGACCACCTTCCCCCCGAGCGCGAGCTTGCCGAGGTGTTTGGCGTGAGCCGCACCTCGGTCCGCGACGCGATCCGCGTGCTCGAGGTGCGCGGCCTGGTCGAGCCGCGACACGGCGAGGGGACGGTCGTCCGGCAGATCCCCATCGACGCGATCGTGAGCCCGCTCGCGGACGCGTTGACCGCGTCCAAGGACCTCACCGCCGACCTCTTCGACATGCGCAAGATGCTCGAGCCGCCGCTCGCCCGGGCGGCCGCGTTTCGCGCGACCGCGGACGACGTGCGGGCCCTCGAGGAGATCGTCGCCAGACACGCGGCGCGGGCGCAGGCCGGCGAGATCGCGATCGACGAGGACAACGCCTTCCACTACCGCATCGCGACCGCGGCCAAGAATCGGGTCGTGCTGCGCACGATGGACATCCTGATGGACCTGCTGCGTGAGAGCCGCGTCCGGTCGCTGCAGGGGCCGGGACGCGCGGAGAAGTCGCTCCAGGGACACCGCCGCATCCTTGCCGCGATCCGGCGGCGGGATCCGGACGGCGCGGCGGATGCCATGCGGGCGCACATCGAGGAGATCGAGACGATCCTGTTCCCGGCCGGGGGTCCCGCGGGAGCCCCCGCGCAAGGAGGTGTGCCATGGGACGCGCTGTCTCGGTAGAGATCGTCTACCGGGGGATCTTCCAGAAGACCCTGGCGAAGAACATCAGCCGGGGCGTCGTGCTGGCCGCGCGGAGGGACGGCAAGATCGGCATCGCGTTCGGCCGGTACGGCGACTCCCCGGAGCGCAACGGGGTGCCGGCCAAGAACTTCGCGATCGTCGCGCCCGACCAGGACGAGCTCGAGCTGAGCATGGCGCAGTACGAGCCGCGCGAGACCGACGTGACGATCGCGGTCGACGACATGCTGTGCAAGGGTGTGGAGTCCTGGGCGTGGTACGGCCTCCAGCCCATCAACGAGAAGGTCCGGGAGAACGGCGTGCTGGTCGTCACGTCGACGCTCCCCGCCGACGAAATCATCAAGTTCTGCCACCGGAAGCCGTTCCCGTACCGCCTCGCCGTGATTCCCGCGGTGCCCAGCTTCTCCGGCCTGTGGGTCTACAAGAACGACCACACCGACGTCCGCATCCTCGGCGCGCTCGCCAAGGTGTGCCCCGACCTGGTAAGCCTGGACGCGATGCTCAAGGCGGTCAAGGAGGAGTGGAAGGACGACCTGAAGGTCACCTCCGCCCGCCGCGCGTACGAGCAGACGGAGATCCGCATCGTCCGTCCCGACGAGGGCAACCCGGAGGTGCCGTACACGTTCGACCTGCCCGGCTGGACGACGATGCGCGAGGGCGTGACCATCGACGCGATGCCGCTCGGCGGGGCGATGACGGTCGGCGATCAGGTCGGCGGCTACCGGCCCGCGCGGAACCCGTACTTCAAGAAGTTTTCCACCCGCACGATGCGGCCGGTGATCGACTTCGACAAGTGCGTGAAGTGCACGTTGTGCTGGCTTCAGTGCCCCGACGCGTGCTTCGACGTCACCCCCGAGCAGACATACGACCTGAACGCGGAGGCCTGCTGCGGGTGCGGGGTCTGCGCGGCGGTCTGCCCCGTGGACGCGTGCATCACGATGGTGAACGAGGCCGCGTTCACCGACCACAAGAGTCAGTGGGAGCGGTACAAGACGGACCAGAAGGCGTACGCGGCCTGGGTGCACCAGTTGACCGCGAACCAGCCCGAGCGCTCGCACGGGTTCCGGTACCGCGGCCAGTACCAGGAGCAGGTGGCCAAGCTGCGCGCCGGGTCCGGCGGCGAAGGGGGTGGCGAGTAGTGGACGCAGACGCCGCGGTCGCGCGGCCCGCCGAGGTGGAGCAGGAGGCGTTGATCAGCGGCAGCGAGGCGGTGGCGGTGGCCACCAAGCTCGTCGACGTCGACGTGCTGACGGCGTACCCGATCCGGCCGTACGACACGCTGATGCAGTACGTCGCGAAGCAGATCGCGGACGGGGAGCAGGACGCCGAGTATATCGTCGCCGAGAGCGAGCACAGCCAGTTCGAGATCGCCAAGCACGCGTCGGCGGTGGGCGCGCGGGCGCTGTGCGGCAGCAGCGGCGTCGGCTGGTGCTACGCGTTCGAGGCGATCGCGGTCACGCCGGCGCTGCGGCTGCCGTTGATCGCCATGGTGGGGAACCGCGCGCTCGACGATCCGGGCGCGTTCGGGACGGAGCACAACGACGCGCTCGCGGCGCGCGACCTCGGCTGGCTGCACGTGTGGGTGGACACCGCCCAGGAGGCCCTCGACACGACGCTGATGGCGTACCGCGTCGCGGAGGACCGGCGCGTGTACCTGCCGGTCGCGATCAGCACCGACGGTGCGTTCCTGACCCACTCCCAGTCGCTCGTGAAGGTACCCCCGCGGTCGTGGGTGGACAAGTTCCTTCCCCCGTACAACCGCGGCAACATGGTGTTCCACCCGGACAACCCGATCACGATCGCGCCGCAGGTGAATGAGGACTGGCTGATGGAGATCCGGCGTCAGACCGACGAGGCGATGCGCCACGCCCACGGGGTCATCGAGGAGGCGTGGAAGGAGTTCCGCACGATCTTCGGCCGCGGCGAGGGCAGCCCGTTCTTCGAGGAGTACTACACGGAGGACGCCGAGATCGTGCTCGTCGGCATGGGCACGCTGTCGATGCCGGTGCGCGTCGTCGTGCGCAAGCTCCGGGAGCAGGGGCAGAAGGTCGGGTTCGTGCGGGTGCGGTGGTTCCGCCCCTTCGACCACGAGGGGCTCGGCGCGCTGCTCTCGCGCTTCCAGGCCGTCGGCGTCGTCGACCGGGACTTCTCGATGGGGTCGCCGTTCCACAGCGGGGTGCTCGCGAACGAGATCCGCGCGATGCTGTACGCGCAGGACCGGCGTCCCCCGGTCGTGGGCTTCATCGGCGGCCTCGGGGGGCGCGAGGTGACGATTCCGAACGTGCGGGAGATGTTCGAGCTCACGCGCAAGGCGGCCGAGACCGGGACGTCCCCACGGGACACCACCTGGATCGGCGTCCGGGCATAGGAGGGAAACGCGATGGACAGCCCTGAGACGACCGCAACGCCGCTGCCGATCCTTGAACCGTTCAAGGGCGTGAAGCGGGTGCCGCTGGAGGAATACTACACGTCGGGGCACCGGACGTGCCAGGGCTGCGAGTCCGCCCTGGTGATGAAGCTGATGGTGAAGGCGGCGGGGCCGCGCACCGTCGTGCTCGGCAGCACCGGGTGCATGTACGTCGCCAATACGACGTACTACAGCACGCCGTGGGTCGTACCGTGGATGCACACCCAGCTCGGTTCGTCGGGCTCGGCCGCGGTCGGGACCGCGGCGGGCTACAAGGCGCTGATGAGGAAGGGCAAGATCAAGACCGAGCCGATCAACGTGATCTCGTTCTGCGGCGACGGCGGCGGCGCGGACATGGGCCTCTCGGCGATCTCGGCCGCGCTGCAGCATACCGAGTACAACCACCTGATCCTGCTGTACGACAACGAGTCGTACGCCAATACCGACATCCAGGCCTCGGGCAGCACGCCCTACGGCGCGTACACGTCGTTCAGCCCGGCCGGCAAGGCGAAGCGCATCCTGCACCGCCGCTGGAAGAAGAACACCGCGGCGATGCTGGCGGCTGGGCACTCGGAGTGCCGGTACGTCGGGACGGTGTGCGCGAGCTACGCCGTCGACTTCATGAACCGGATCCGCAAGGCGCTCAGCATCGGCGGGCCGACGTTCATCCACTCGTTCGACCCGTGCCCGAAGGGGTGGGACTACGATCCGATGCAGTCGCACGAGATGGGCGAGCTCGCAGTGCTCACGGGGATCTTCCCGCTCTTCGAGGTGGAGGACCACCAGCTGCGGCTGTACGGCAAATCGAAGCAGATCGCCCAGGGGCGGCAGAAACGGCTCCCCGTGCGCGACTATCTGCTGAAGCAGGGGCGGTTTGCGCACTTCACCGACGACGACATCGACTACTATCAGGCCAAGGTCGATGAGATGTGGACCAAGTGGCTGGTGCCCGGGGTGCTGCCGTTCGGGACCGACATCCTGAACGACAAGCCGCCAGCGTAAGCCGACCCCGCGCCCCGAGCCGGGGCGCAGCCGCGGACCCGCCGGGACTCACGACAACAGCATAGCTCATCTTCGCGGCACGACCTGGTGTCGGGGCGCGAGGTGATGGGTGGATCACAGAGGGCTTCCGCACGAGGTCGGCAGTAGCGCCGGCCGCGGCAGGAGCCCTCTGCGCGTCCTCGGGCGAAGGGCAACACGCGAAGGCGGCACGCCGATGACGTCTGAGTGGTCCGGCCGTGCCGGGAGGCAGTTCTTGGCATGTTCGGCGCGATTCCGGCGTGAGCGCGGGACGCTACGGCGTGGCCGATGAGAGCGTTAAGACTGGGGGGAACTTGGCGTATCGCCGCCGTCAGCGCAGCCGGAACACGAAGGCTGAAGCGATCGTCAGCACGCCGATCACCAGGGTGATTAGGGAACTGCGGAGGCGCACGGTCACGCGCAGCACGGCGTGGATGGTCGCGAAAGAGACGACGGCCGAGACCGCCAGCAACGCCGCCACGGTCGTGGCGTCGACGTGGCCAAGCGGCCGGGCACCGCCCTGCTCGACGATGAACGGCACAATCCCGGCGCCTAACAGGGCGGGGACGTCCAGGAGGAACGAGAAGCGCAGCGCCGCGTTCGCGCTGTACCCGCGCAGCAGGAGCGGTGTCACCGTCATGGCGCTGCGGCTGACTCCTGGCAGCGCGGCGAGCCCCTGGCAGGCTCCGACGATCAGCGACACGACGGGCCCGGGCGCCTCGAGCGCGCCCTCCTGGGCGACGCGTGTCAAGCGCTCGCGGCGCGCGTTGACCATGCTCGTCGCGAGCAACAGGAAGCCGATCGCCAGCATTGCCGCGGTCCCGGTTGCGGCGGTGAGCGCGTGCTTGACGAGCTCGTAGATCGGTACCCCGACCACCCCGGTGGCCGCGGTGGCCAAGACCAAGTAGCGCAGCGTACGGGCTTCCGGAGTGCCGGCGAGCGGCCGGCGAGCGCCGCCGAGCGCGCCGGCGAGATCCCGGCGGAAGTACCAGAACGCCGCCAGGAAGGACCCCAGGTTGGCGAGGAGTCCCAGGACGTAGGCGGTCCCAAACGAGTAACCCGCCGCCGCGAAGATCAACGTGATCATCGTCTTGCTGCTTACCGGCAGCCACTCCACGATGCCTTGCACCACGCCGGCCATCACGGCAAGCCACACCGACGACATCAGGCTACTCCTCCGTCGTTCCATCAGCGGCGTACGTGGAAGTTTTCAGCGCGCCGGCGCGCCCGACCTGTGCGCGGCTCTGGGTGCGCATGGGATCCCAGCGCCCGTCGGCGACCTTGACAGGCGTTGACGCGCGTGCTAGATGTGAACTTGTCATGAGGCTCGCTCGCACGCCTTACGTTCCCCGGCAGTGCATCTGTCCCAAGCGGAGGCCAAGCTAGCCTTCGCTGGGGACGGTTCCCCCTGACCGTATGTTCCTCGCCGAAGGTTCCTGATCGCTTGGTCTCCGCCCCACCCCGGGGGGGACCGCGTCGTCGCCGCGCGGACAGCAGGCGCGTCACATCACGGAAACGGAGGGATGCTCATGCCAGCTGCCTATGCTCACCCCGAGGTGCTCGTCGAGACGCCCTGGCTCAACGAGCACTTGAAGGACTCCAACGTCCGGGTCGTGGAGGTGTCGGAAGACCTGACGCTGTACGACCAGGGACACATCCCTGGGGCGGTGCACTTTAACTGGAAGTCACAGCTGCAGGACGGGGTCCGGCGCGACTGGATCGACAAGGCCCAGGTCGAGGCGCTGCTCGGAGCGCACGGCATCGGGAACGACACCACCGTGGTGCTCTACGGCGACAAGAACAACTGGTTCGCGACGTACACGTTCTGGCTGCTCTCGATCTACGGCGTGGACCGCGCGCGCATCCTGAACGGCGGCCGTGCGAAGTGGATTGCGGAGGGGCGCCCGATCGTGACCGACGTCCCGGCGTATCCGCGCGCGACGTTCCGCGCGAAGGACGCCGACTTGAGCATCCGCGCGTTCCGGGATCAGGTGCTCTCGAAGCTCGGGAAGGGCGCGGCCCTCGTGGACGTCCGGAGCCCGCAGGAGTACAGCGGCGAGCTGATCGCGATGCCGGCGTATCCGCAGGAGGGCGCGCAGCGGGGCGGCCACATTCCCGGCGCGCAGCACGTCCCGTGGGGGCAGAACGTGCGCGAGGACGGCACGTTCAAGTCGCCGGAGGAACTCCGCGCCCTCTACGAGGGCAAGGGGATCACCCCGGATAAAGAGGTCATCGCGTACTGCCGGATCGGCGAGCGTTCGTCGCTGACGTGGTTTACGCTGAAGAAGCTGCTCGGCTATCCGAACGTCCGCAACTACGACGGCTCCTGGACCGAGTGGGGCAGCCTGGTCGGCGCCCCGCTCGAGAAGCCGTGACGGCCGCCCCGCGAGCCGGCTGATCCGGCCGCGGGCGGCGGAGCGAGCGTCGTTTGACGGTCGCCGAGCGACCGTGCTAGAATGGCGTCGCTACGAGAGGAGCCTCCCGTCCCCGGGACGCGGAGGCTCCTCCGTTGCCGCTCCCGGCGCGCCGCGGCGGGCGCGCCCGTGGAGACCCTCGGGCGATGGGAGG
This sequence comes from bacterium, assembly GCA_035632615.1. Taxonomy (GTDB): domain Bacteria; phylum Sysuimicrobiota; class Sysuimicrobiia; order Sysuimicrobiales; family Segetimicrobiaceae; genus JAJPIA01. Next base: position 8,068 of record DASQGM010000324.1, read on the forward strand.
CGGAGGATGTCGCGGCGTGCCGCAGGACAACCACTCGAGGAGAGCGGGTTCGTCAAGGAGATCCCCCCGAAGGACGCGGAGTTCTCCGATTGGTACACCGCTGTCGTGCTCAAGGCCGAGCTCGCCGACTACTCGCCGGTGCGCGGCTGCATCGTCGTCCGGCCGTACGGGTACACGATCTGGGAGCTGATGCAGCAGGGCCTCGATCGCCGCTTCAAGGCGACGGGACACACGAACGCGTACTTCCCGCTGTTCATTCCGCAGGGGTTCTTCGCGCGCGAGGCCGAGCACGTGGAGGGCTTCGCGCCCGAGATCGCGTGGGTCACGCGGGGCGGCGGCGAGGAGCTCGCCGAGCCGCTCGGGGTGCGGCCGACCTCCGAAACGATCGTCGGGCACATGTACGCTCGCTGGATCCGGTCGTACCGCGATCTGCCGGTGCTGATCAATCTGTGGAACAACGTGGTGCGGTGGGAGAAGGCGACGCGGCCGTTCCTGCGCACGATGGAGTTCCTGTGGCAGGAGGGTCACACCGCGCACCGGACCGCCGAGGAAGCGGAAGCCGAGGCGCGTCAGATGCTCGAGGTGTACCGCGACTTCGTCGAGACCGACCTCGCGATCCCGGTGCTGTCGGGGCGGAAGCCCGACAGCGAGAAGTTCCCGGGCGCGGTGCGCTCGTACACGATCGAGGCGCTGATGCCGGACGGACAGGCGCTTCAGTCCGGCACCTCGCACAACCTCGGCCAGAACTTCGCGCGCGCGTTCGACATCAAGTTCCTCGACAGCGACAACACGGAGAAACACGTCCACACGACGTCCTGGGGCGCCAGCTGGCGCCTGCTCGGCGGGCTGATCATGGTCCACGGCGACGACCGCGGGCTCGTGCTGCCGCCCCGCGTCGCGCCGTTCCAGGTCGTGATCGTGCCGATTCTCAGCGGCAAGGACCGCGACGCCGTGCTGCAGGCGGCGCGGGATCTCGCCGCGCGGCTCGAGGCCGCAGGGGTGCGCGTGCGCCTCGACGACCGCACCGAGGTCACCCCCGGGTACAAGTTCAACGACTGGGAGATGCGGGGCGTCCCCGTGCGGGTGGAGCTCGGCCCGAGAGATCTCGCGCAGCGGCAGGCGATGCTTGCCCCGCGGGTCGGGGGGGCGAAGCGTGCCGTGCCACTCGACGGGATCGCGGAGGCGGTCGCGTCGGCGCTGACCGAGCACGGCGCCGAGCTGTTCCGCCGGGCGAAGGCGTACCTCGACGCGCACATCGTCTCGGCGGTGACCATGGAGGAGCTGGCGGAGGCGGTCGTGCAACGGCGCGGGTTCGTGCGCGTGCAGTCGTGCGACGCGGCCGTGTGCGAAGGGCGGCTGCGTCAGGTGAGCGGCGCCTCGCCCCGGGTGGTGACGGACGATCCCGCGACCGGCCCGTGCCTCGCGTGTGGCGCGCCCGCGACGCAGGTCGTGTACTACGCGCGCGCCTACTGACCGATGATGGGGGGCATGGCGTCCTGGCGGCAGCGAATGCGCCGGTCGCCTTTGCTGTGGAGCGCGCTCATCGGCGCCGCGATCGGCGTGCTCGTGGTGGCCGTGTGGGCGGGGATGGAGGCAGTGTTGCGCGCCACCCGGCCGTCCGCGTCCCCGCCGGCGTCGTCGCTCCTGGGAAAGCCCGCGCCCGCGCTCGTGCTGGACCGGCTCGACGGCGGGGGTGTGCTCGACCTGCGCAGTTTCCGAGGCCGGCCGGTGGTGCTCAACTTCTGGGCGTCGTGGTGCGGGCCGTGTGAGGCCGAGACGCCGCTGCTCGTGCGCCTGCACAGGACCTACGGACCCCGCGGCGTCGTGTTCGTGGGTGTGGACGCGGAGGACGACGCCAACGCGGCGCGCGGCTTCGCGTTGCGTTACCACGTGGACTATCCGCTGGTCATCGCGCGGGACGAACGGCCGCTCCGCCTCTACGGGATCTTCGGGCTGCCGACGACGGTGTTCGTCGGCCCCGACGGCGTTGTCCGTGACGCGGAGGTCGGCGGGTTCGTGGGGCCGGATGCCGAGCGGGCGGTGATCACCCGCCTCGACCGGTTGTTGCAGGCGCCGCGCTAGACGCGCGCCGTGCCGGCGCGCCACCTGCACGGCCGGGCGCAGGGAAATCTTGCGCCGTCGGATAACCAAAGCGTCAGGGCATTTTGCGTCGCGACGGTCGCGCGCGCCAATCCGTTGCTGCTGTTCGGGGGTGGGATATGTCTTCCCGTGCGCTCCTCGCCGGGGCGTTCTTGCTGGCGTGCCTCGGGCTTACCGCCTGTACGGGACGACAGATACTCTCGATGCGGTCCCACCCGGAGCAGCCGTCCGGGCCCACCGGCGCGCAGGTGTCGTCCGCGCCGTTCACCGGCCCCGCGTTGGCCACGACCACAGACTATCCGAAGAACCCGAACGCGCCGAGGCCAGAGCCGCCGGCGGAATATGCGAACCTGAAGGACCCGTTGACGGCGACGCCCGCCACCCTCGCCAGCGCGAAACAGCTGTTCAACGCCAACTGCGCGCCGTGTCACGGAACCGGTGGGGCGGGCGACGGTCCCGCCGCGTCCGCGCTCAACCCGAAGCCAGCCGACTTCCACACCGCGATCCATGCGAAGTTGCCGGACGGCTACTACTTCTGGCGGCTGACGAAGGGCGGCAGCGTGCCGCCGTTCAGCGCCGCCGGGTCCGCGATGCCGCCGTGGGAAGGCTCGTTGACCCCGCAGCAGCGATGGCTGCTGATCCTGTACGCGAAGAGCTTCTCCGCGCCCAAGTGACCGTTCCGGGTGACGCGGGCGCTCCACCGCCCGGCTCGGGTGGAGCAGACGCCGCGGTCGAGCGCGTACGCGCGGCGCTGGCGGAACGCGGTCTCGCCCTCGAGATTCTCGAGTACCCGGCCAGTACCCGCACCGCCCACGACGCCGCGCGCGCCGTGGGCACCTCCGTGGCGCAGATCGTGAAGTCGCTGGTCTTCCTCGCCGACGGGCGTCCGATTCTCGTCCTGGCGTCCGGCGCGAACCGCGTGGACGTGCGCAAGGTGGCCGGCCTCGCGGCTGCGTCGCGAGTCGAGAAGGCGACCGCCAAGATCACCCGGGAGGCGACGGGGTTCAGCATCGGCGGCGTGCCGCCCCTTGGCCACGCCACGCCGCTCCCGGTGTACCTCGATCGCGCGCTGCTGGCGCACCCGGTCGTGTACGCTGCAGCCGGGACCGCGAACAGCGTGTTCGCGATCGCGCCGGACGACCTGGTGCGCGCCACCTGTGGGACGGTGGGCGATCTCGCGGAGGAGCCGCCGAATTTGCCCGGCCGTAGAAACGTCTTGGAAACGTGAGCCACCCCACCATCGCTGCGATGCTTCCAGGATCGTCGTGAACTCTCGTCGACTGACTCTACCGAAGTATAGCCGAATTGCGAGTCAGATCAGCCGATTGCGCCGCCCCGCGCCGCGTGCTATGATTTCGGACACAATCGCATAGATCTGAAAGCCTTCGGGGCAGGGTGAGCCGGCCGCAGGGCCGGCAATTCCCGATCGGCGGTACAGCCCGCGAGCGGGTCCGCGTCACGGCGGAGTCGCAGGATCTGGTGAGAATCCAGAGCCGACGGTACAGTCCGGATGGAGAAGGCGTTGCGGATGCATGTCACTTCTTGCCCCGAGGGTGAAATTCGCCTCGGGGTGTTTTCGTTGACGATGGGCGTGAATAACGAGGAACACTACATGCGCGAGGCGCTCCGGCTCGCCCGGCGGGGCGCGGGGGCGACCAGTCCCAATCCCATGGTCGGCGCGGTCGTGGTCGCCGCCGGCGAGATCGTGGGGACCGGATATCATCCCCGGCTCGGCGATCCGCACGCGGAGGTGTTCGCGCTTCGAGAGGCGGGGTCGCGCGCCAGAGGCGCGACCCTGTACGTCACGCTGGAGCCGTGCGTGCACTGGGGGCGCACGCCGCCGTGCACCGAGGCGATCATCCACGCGGGGATTCGGCGCGTCGTGGCGGCGATGCCGGATCCGGATCACCGGATGGGCGGCCGCGGGCTGCGCCGGTTGGCCGAGGCCGGGGTGGAGACGCGCGTCGGCGTCGGAGAGCGCGAGGCGATCACGCTCAACGAGGCCTACGTGAAGCACCGGACCGCCGGCCTGCCCTTCGTCACGGCGAAGTGGGCGATGACGCTGGACGGCCGGATCGCGACCCGATCCGGCGAATCCCAGTGGATCTCGGGTGAGGCGTCGCGGGCGCTGGCGCACGAGCTGCGGGCGGCGTCCGACGCGATCCTGGTCGGCATCGGGACCGTGCTCCGCGACGACCCCGCCCTGACCGCGCGTACACCTGCGGCCGCGCGGAACCCACGGCGCATCGTCCTCGACAGCACGCTCCGCGTCCCCCTCGGTGCCCGCGCGCTGGCCCGCGATGGCGCACCCGTGGTCGTGGCGACGACGGACCGCGGGCGCCCGGACACGAGGCGGGCGCTCGAGGCGATGGGCGTCGAGGTCGTGAGCGCCTCCGGGACGGACGGGCGCGTGGATCTGCCGACGCTGTTGCGGGAACTGGGGCGCCGCGGCGTGCTCAGCCTGCTCGTGGAGGGCGGTGGCACCGTGCTCGGCGCGTTCGCGGACGCGGGCCTCATCGACAAGGTGGTCGCGTTCGTCGCCCCGACCCTGGTGGGCGGACCGGCTCCCGGCCCGGTTGGCGGGCACGGCGTCGAGGCGCTCGCGCAGGCGCTGCGTCTGGTGCGCACCGGCGTCCGGCTGGTCGGCGAGGACGTGGTGATCGAGGGGTACGTCGCGCCGCCGGCGTCACCCGCGGGCGGCACGAAAAAGGGGGCGTAAGGATGTTCACCGGGATCGTCGAGACGGCGGGGATCGTCCGGGCGGTCGTCCCGAGCGACGGCGCCGCGCGGCTCGTGGTGGAGGCGGGCGCCTTTCTCGACGGCGCGCGCGTCGGCGACAGCATCGCGGTCAACGGCGTCTGCGTGACCATCACGCGCACCGGCGGCCCGCTGTTCGAGGCGGATCTCGGCGCGGAGACGCTGCGCCGGACAACGCTCGGACAGCTGCGGCCCGGCGTCCGCGTAAACCTGGAACGGCCGCTCGCGGTCGGCGACCGGCTCGGCGGGCACCTCGTGCAGGGGCACGTCGACGGCATCGGCCGCGTGCTCGAGCGGCGGCAGGAAGGGCAGGGGTGGTGGGTCGAGATCGCCGTCCCCGCCGCGCTCGCCCGCTACATCGTGGAGAAGGGGTCGATCACTGTGGACGGTGTGAGCCTGACCGTCGCGTCGGCGGGCGCGGAACGCTTCGCCGTGTCGCTGATCCCCCACACCTGCGCGGTGACGACGTTGGGGTACCTGCAGGCGGACGCCTACGTCAACCTCGAGGTGGACGTCCTGGCCAAGTACGTCGAGCGGCTCGTCGGCGCGTACACCGGGATCCGCGACGGCGCGTCCTCCGGGGAGCGTGGCGCGTAATGGGCGGGCACCCGCAGGCCGCCGGCGTATTTGCGACCGTCGAGGAGGCGATCGCGCGAGTCCGCGAGGGCGGCGTCGTGATCGTGGTGGACGACGAGGAGCGGGAGAACGAGGGGGATCTGCTGATCGCCGCTCAGCGCGTGACCCCCGAGGCGGTCAACTTCATGCTCAAGCACGGCCGCGGGCTCGTCACCGTGCCGCTGACCGCGCAGCGGTTGGAGGCCCTCGACCTGCCGCAGATGGTGTCCCGCAACACCTCCCATCAAGGCACGGCGTTCACCGTGTCGGTGGGCGCGCGCGACAAGATCACCACCGGTATCTCCGCCCACGACCGCGCGGCGACGATCCGGGCACTCGTGGATCCCGCGACGCGGCCCGAGGATCTCTCGCGCCCCGGCCACGTGTTCCCGCTGCGGGCGACGCCCGGCGGTGTGCTGCGGCGCGCCGGGCACACCGAGGCCGCGGTGGACCTCGCCGCGCTCGCCGGGCTCCAACCCGCCGGCGTGCTGTGCGAGATCATGAGCGACGACGGCACGATGGCGCGGTTGCCCGAGCTGGTCGCACTCGCCGCGCGGCACCGGCTGCCGCTGATCTCGGTCAGGGACCTCATTCGGTACCGGCTGCTGCGCGACCGGTTCGTCAGGCGGGAGGGCACCACGCGCCTCCCCACCAAGTTCGGCGAGTTCGCCGCCGTCGTGTACGAGAACACCCTCGACGGGGCGAGCCATCTCGCCGTAACGTGCGGGGACCTGACCGGGGACGCCCCGGTGCTGGTGCGCATGCACTCGGAGTGTCTGACCGGCGAGGTGTTCGGATCGCTCCGCTGCGACTGCGGCGACCAGCTCCGGATCGCGCTCGAGCGGATCAACCGGGAGGGGCGGGGCGTGCTTGTCTACATCCGCCAGGAAGGCCGCGGCATCGGCCTCACCAACAAGATCCGCGCCTACGCCCTGCAGGACGCCGGCAAGGACACCGTCGAGGCGAACGAGCTGCTCGGGTTCGCGCCTGACCCACGCGACTACGGCGTCGGCGCCCAGATTCTGGCCGACCTCGGGCTCCGGCGCGTCCGGCTGTTGACCAACAATCCGGCGAAGCGCGTCGGGCTGGAGGGGTACGGCATCGAGGTCGTCGAGCGCGTGGCCATCGAGACCCCGCCGAACCCCGAGAACTACCGGTACCTGGCGCCGAAGCGGCACAAGCTCGGCCACCTGCTGCACCTGGAGTGACGGGAGCCT
>DASQGM010000325.1:0-3477 GCA_035632615.1 bacterium
GTGGAGCGCTCGTAAGGGACATTGCCGATCCCGGGCATCAGCGGTCCGTGGCCGGTCCCTTGCGAATCGCCTCTCCGGCCATTAACCGGCCCCAACCGTACACCGGTCGTTGCGCCCCCACGAGCTCGAGCCCTTTCCACACGCCGAGGATGGTGCTGTCGAAGATCGGCAGACGCGTACGCTCCTCGAGTCGCTCGACCAGCGGCGCCGCCGGGAAGTTGGTACACACGATGCTGATGGCCTCCGCCTGCGGCACGGCCACCGACTGCACGAGCGTCTCGATCTGCCGCGGGGGCACTTCGTTGAACGCAAAGTTCTCGCTGATCCCGAGGTGCTCCGCGCGAACGCATTCGAACCCCTCGCCTGCGTAGGTCTCCGCGATCTTCGCGGCCACCGATTCTGTGTACGGGACCGCCAGCGCGTACCGCGTGACATTGTGCCGGTGAAAGGCCTCGACCTGCGCCAGAGTGGACGTGGTCGCGGGGATCCCCGTGACCTCTTGGATTTGCCGGCACAGCGCCCGATCGATGTCGAGCCCCAGCCACGCTCCCGACGTCCCGTTCCACACGATGGCGTGAACGCGGGCGTCGGCCAGTTGACGCGCCGCGGCGAGCATGGGCTCCATGCGAAACTGCTCCAGCGCGCCGGCGTCGAGCGAGATCCGCGTCACCGGGAAGCGGGCGAAGTGGGCGGAGACATCGGGCACGTCCCTCACGATGGCGCAGGTCACCGGTTCTAGGCAAATGTTCGACGAGGGCGTCAGCATGCCGAGCCTGTGTCGTGCGGCGATAAGCGACCCTCCCCAGCCGTGACGCGCCGCGTTCCCGCGGCGGTCCGGGCGTGTTTCGGCAGGCGGGTCGGAGGGCAGGCGCACCGTCCGGCCCTACATGCCGCGCGCAGCGTGCGAGGACCGTGCGCCTCTTGCCGGCACACGCCTCCGCGGAGCCGCGTTCAACGCGGTGGGATACCGCTCCTCCAGTTGGCACCGGTGTGACGCACCTCACATTCCCACTGTGTGCACGCTCATGGCGCGCGCGTGAGCGCGCGGCGAAGATGAGGCCAACAGGCCGGACGGCGGCCAGAGGAGGTGCACGATGGCATGGTACAGATGCGCGTGCGGGTTCCTCACCGAGCAGTCCCCGCAGTATGGCGACGTGGTCGTGTCCGTGTATCATCTGCACCCGGCTGCGCGGGTGGACGGCAGCTCGGCGGTCGTGCGGATGGCGCCGCTTCCGGATCCGGCCCGAGGGTGCGGCGAGCGCGCTCCCGAGACCGACGTGCTCACGGCGGCTCGAGCGCTTCGATGAGTGACGCTGGGACCGCCCTCGGCGGCGCCGAAGCCAGCAGCGTCCTCTCGAATGACCTGCCCGGATCGCGCCGCGATTCGGCCTCACCGGCGGTCCGGAGCGTGACGGCGCCGCCGTACGCGAGCCACTCGCGCAGGTCGGGGCTCTTGAGTAGACATCCCCGGTAGCCGAGAGGCGACGCCGCCGGCGGCGGACCGGGATAGGCCGCCGCCCTGTCCCAGATCCGCTGCAGGCTGCGGACGATGCTCGGCGGCACCGCCCACGTGGGATCCGGCCGTCCGGAAAACAGCAGAACGGTCCCGGTCCAGGTCACGCGCGCGTCATCGGATCTTGATGTGGCCGTGCATCACCGTCATGAACGTGCAGAAGTTCACGTAAGGCCCGCGGTTCGCTAGCCGCGGATCCGGGATCGCCGCCCCGCTGTTGTCGACGTTCGTCACCGGCGTGCCGCCCGGCTTGTGCGACCAGTATCCATTTCTGCCCTTTCGGTACCAGTGGAAGTCCCAGCCGGGCGCGATCACCAGCGCAACCAGATGACCCTCGTCGGGGCACCGGTTGTTCGCCCCCGGGCTGTCGATGAGGGCGTCGGCGATCGCCGCCGGCCTGACCGCTGCGCAGGTGAGCGCCGCATACATGGCGCCCGCCGCCAGCCCCGGCTGCGCAAACGTATCCGTTCGGTAGTTCGTAGCGTAATTGTAGCAGTTGTTGAACGGTTGCCGCTGCGAGACGTTCCACCAGTGGGGCTCGTAGAGAGGCGCGCAGGCGCACCGGTGCCTCTTCGGCCAGACCGGGGCCCGGTGTCGCCGCTTCGCCAAGTCCGCCCGGAGCTTGCGGAAGCGTTCGACCTCCCGCTCGAGCCTTCGCGAGAACTCGGGCCCGTACCCGAGCCGGCGGACGAGGCCGGACATGCCGAGGGCGAACGTCTCGAACTGCTCATCCTCCGCGCGATGGGCGAGTCTCGGACCAAGCAGGTCCCCGTGCACCAGGCGGAACACCCTGGGAAGCCTCTTGTCCGGTGCGGCAACCTGCTCGATGACGAGACCCCGGTATCCCAGCGTCGGCCACGGCGGCAGCACGGCCTCGCTCCTCGCGAGCGGGCGCACGGGGACCAGCCGCTCCGCGGCTTCGCGGGCTTCGCTTCCCTCGAGTTCGATCACCGGGTTCGGCCGCCCGCTGAACACGTCGACCGTTATGCGCAGCTTGATGGCTGTTCACCTCCTTGTCATTCGCGCTCACAGTGTACGTCGGGCGAGTCGGTGGGGGCAGTGATCGTGGTCACCCGAGATCAGTGAACTTCGTCACACGTGGGCCTCCGCTGCCCGGCCGCGAGAGGGGCGAAGACACTTCCGGCGCGGGCGACAATCCCGGCGGAACGCACACGGATGCGAACTGCGACGATGTTGCGTGGACTAACGGGGGAAGAGCCTAGGCTGCGACGAGGCCGCGGGTTGCGTGCGATGTGATTTCTTGTTTAAGGCGCAAGGTCGTTCCACGGCCGTGTCCTCGTGACCGCGATCGATCTTAGGCTGCGTCACACGCGCGGAGGCGCATCACGCAACACCAGCCGCGATCGGTGGCGTGCGCCGGGGGCTTACTCGTAGAACTCTGGCGCCTTCTTGAGCTTCTTCCACTCGTCCGGGTCGTGGCCGTAGACGATGAGCGCGACCCGCTCGCGCGCGGCCAGGTCCACGAGCTTGCGCGTGCTGGCCCGCGTGCCCGTTTCCTCCAGGTCGTAGGATCCGATCGGCCGGTTCTCCGGGGTGTGATCGCCGAGCGCGCGGGCCATCGCGTCGATGGCCAGCAGCACGGGGCCGGTCTTAGGGAGGCGCACGAGCACCGATTGGTGTCCCGGGACGTGCCCGCTCGTCTCGATCAGCTCGACCCCTGGGAGCAACACCGTGTCTCCATCGACGAGACGGAAGCGGAGGCGGGGATCGCCCCACTGCTCGCGCGTCCCCGCGAAGCGCGGGTGCCCGCCTTGCGCCGTCTCGTAGTGGCGGCGCTGCACGACGATCTCCGCGGCGGTAAACGGCGCGAGATAGCCCGCGTGATCCCCATCGAAGTGCGTCGCGATGAGGTAACGGATGTTCTCGGGACGGACACCCAGGCGCGCGAGCTGATTGACGACGAGGTCGTCCTCGGTCACGCGGGGGCCTTGGTGGTCGGGCCG
>DASQGM010000326.1:0-4819 GCA_035632615.1 bacterium
TGCCGGGCGGCGCCTGGGCCGCGAGCCGACCGGACCCCACCAACTGCTGACCGTGCACGCGGTCGGGAAGTCACTCAAGGTGACCATCCCGCCGGAGTTCCATGTCCAACCGGGCGCCCAGGTTTGGCTCCGGCTCAACCCCGCGCGCATCAGACTCTTTGATCCCCAGACCGGCGAGGCCCTCAGGCGCTTGCACGATGAATGATGATGCCGAGCTGCTCTCCGCGGCCGCCGCCGTCCTGCGCGCCAATGATTTGGGTGCGTACACGAGGCCGAGCCCCCGCCTGTACCCCCACCAGTGGAACTGGGACAGCGCGTTCATCGCGCTCGCCCTCGCCCACCTCAACTGGCCTCGCATGGAGCGCGAGGTCGACACGCTGCTGGCGGCCCAGTGGACGAACGGCATGTTGCCGCACATCCACTACTCCCCCGAGGTCACCGGCTACTTCCCGGGCCCGGAGTGGTGGCCCGATGTCCCGGTCCGCCGCGCCGGCGAGCGGACGAGCGGAATCTCGCATCCGCCGGTGCTTCCCACCGCGGTGTACTGGGCGGGGCGGGCGCAACCCGATGCCGGGGTCCGGCTCGCCTGGTGGGCGCGGATCTACGAGCCGCTGCGGGAGACGCTGCGGTTCTTCTCGCGCCACCGGACGATCCCGGGCTCGCCGCTCGTCGTCCTGGTGCATCCCTGGGAGAGCGGGTTGGACAACAGCCCGCGGTGGGACTTCGCGACGCAGGGCGGCGTCCGGCCGTCCCGCGCCTACACGCGGCACGATACCGAGGTCGTCTCGGCCGCAGCCCGCCCCCGCGGCGCCGACTACGATCTCTATTTGTACCTGGTAGAATTGATCGTCCGCCACCGGTACGAACTGGCGGCGTTGCTTCCGCACACGCCGTTCGCCGTCTACGACGCGCTCTTCAACGCCATTTGGCACCGGGCGGCGCTCGACCTGAACCGCATCGCTGCCGACCTGGGGCGGCCGCCGGCTCTGTCGGCCGACGAGCTGCGGGTGTTTCGCGACGCGTACCACGCCCAGTTGTGGGACGAACGGTCGAGCCTCTTTCTCGACCTCGACCTTCGAACCGGCCGGCCCATCCCCGTGCACACCATCGCCGGGCTCGGCGCGATCTACGGTGGGCTCGTTGATGCCGGCCGGGCTACGCGGATGTACGCCGGGTATCGAGACCGGTGCCGGGTCTGCCGACCACTGCCGACCGTGCCGCCGGACCAGCCGTCCTATGAGCCGGCCCGCTACTGGCGCGGGCCCGCCTGGGTCAACACTAACTGGTTTCTCATCCGCGGGCTGGAGGATGCGGGCCTGAACGCCGACGCCCGGCGGCTCGCGGACGATACGCTCGAGCTGGTGCGCGCACACGGCTGGTGCGAGTACTTCCACGCATCCACCGGGGAGGGGCTGGGCGGCGCCGGCTTCTCCTGGACGGCCGCGCTCGTGATCGATCTCCTCAAGCGGCCGGTCGTCGCCTAGGGCGACGGCGTGCCCGACCCGCGGCTGAGGCGCCCGCAAGTCTCGGCGAGCGCCGCGAGCAGCGTTTCGACGAACCACTGGACCGCTTGCCCGATCGCAGCCTGGATGTGAGTAGCATTTCGTGATTCCGTGGGGTCGGGTAGCACGCCGCGGCCTTGGGCGCCCACCGATGCTCAAGGAAGCACGGGCGCAGTCTCGCCCCAGCCCGCCACCCGTAGGTGGTCATGTCGCGCAGTGCCGGCTCCAGCCGGAGTCGTCTTGTGCGGGTTTCCCACGTGTCGTGGCCGAGTTGCGTCGTAACAGTCGGACCGTGCGGCGTGCAGGCTCCGAGCGCCCGGGCAATCCGGCGTTCCGCGTCACGCCAGGTTCGTCATCTGCCGCGCCCGCCGCACGGAGGGCATCGATCACCCCGCTCCTAGGAGGCAACCGAGCGTGATCCCGCCTGCGGCGGTGGCCCCGCGGTCGCGGAACGAGCCCATCACTTGCACCGCTGAGTCGAGAAGGGCAGAAGGCGTCCCGCCATCAGGCGGGAGTGTACCTTGCCGCCAGATTCTCGCGCAGCTCCCGTCATCCGGCAGAACGTGCGCCACTTCGACAGCGCCGCTTAGCCACCACAAGCATGAGAGCCTGGCGCGGCGTGCATCGGCGTGCCCGGGGTCATGCGTGCGTGGCCGCACGGACGAATCGCGCCACACTAACCCACATAGTCGACATAGGACTCTGCGTGCTGGCGCGGAACACTGTCGCAGCAACGTCCAGCAACGTTCACCTTCCTATATTGCTGAAACCAGGGCTGGCATTGAGGACTCGCGGGAAGGCGTTTCGGTGGTGTGTCGTAGGAAGGTGAGGAGATGCCGTGTTCTCAATGACCTCCTGACGCGTCTTTGGGGACGTGAGAGATGAATCGTCAACGTGCCGTTGTGAGGTGGCGGCTCGCGGGCCTGCTGGCGGCCGCCCTCCTGCTGAGTTCGTTCACCGAGGCGCCGCACGCTTGGGCGGCTGACGGCTCTTTGGTCATCGCGGCGCTGCACGTGCTCGAGCGCGCGTACGTCGATCCCGCCCAGCCAGTCCCGCTGCTGAACGCAGCGATCGCTACGCTTAGAAAGGCGACCAACCAGGGCACCGATGCGCTCCCGAACATTGCGCAGGGGACCCCGGAGGCCCAGGCGGATGCCCAGTTCGCTTCGGAGTTCTCGCGGGCGGCGCACATGGGCGCGATGCCTGAAACGCAGCTCGCGTACGCGGCAACCCAGGGAATGCTGTTCTCGCTCCATGACAGCCATACGTACTACTTGGATCCGGCTGCGCTCCGCGAAAGCCAACGCCAGCTCTCGGGGAACCCCAGCTTCAGCGGCATCGGTGTCACAATCGCCTCGCGGAAGGATATGGCCGGAGTGACGTGGGTCTTCGTGGAGAACGTATTCCCGGGGTCTCCGGCGGCCCAGGCCGGCATCAAGCGATTTGACCGCCTCGTGTCCGTGGATGGACAGTCCCTCAAAAATAGGAACGCGCTAGACGCGAGCGAGTTGCTCCGTGGCCCCGCCGGGACGACCACCACGATCATCGTGCAACGTCGGACGCAGACACTGCAATTGACGGTGACGCGGGCGCCGATCCGGGTGGTGCCGGTGCAGACCAGCTTCATCGCGCCCGGCGTAGCGTACGTCACGCTGTTCGAGTTCACTCGGGGCGCCGGGCAGCAGCTCCGAAGCGGACTCCAACGGCTACACACCCAGGGCCCCATTCGGGCCGTGATCCTCGACCTCCGCGGTGACGCCGGCGGGTTGATCGTCGAGGCGGCTAGTGTCGGGGGCGTGTTCATGCCGCCGCATACCATGCTTGCTCGGATCCACGAGCGGGGCCAGGCGCCAAGCCTGATCGAGACATCAGGACAACCACTCCTACCCAGGACGCCGCTCGTCGTGCTTGTCGACGGCAGCAGCGCGTCCGCGTCGGAGATCTTGACCGGCGCGTTCAAGGACCACAAGCGGGCGACGATCATCGGTGCCAGGACCGCTGGCGCCCTCGGCGGATCTGTGATCGTGCGGCTGCCCGAAGGTGGGATGTCCGTAACGGTCGAACGGATCGTGACCCCGAAGAACCGGCAGGTCGAGGCGATCGGGATCACGCCCGACGTAGCCGTCTCCCTGACAGTGGCGGACATGGAGCGCGGGCAGGACCCTCAGCTGCAGGCGGCGGTGCACGCGCTCGGAACGACCCGGATGGAGCGGACGCTCAAGGCCGCATAGGCGGAGCATGACCTGGCGACACAGCTGGCCCGCATGTGTCTGGAAGTGGTCGAGATACATCGGCGCCCGTCCCGCGACGCGGCCGGTGATCACCACTCTCCTGCCGATGGCAAGTGATGCCTCGATCTCGGGAATCGTCGCCCCATCGCACCCGCGGCCTCCACCGCCATGCCGGCGTCCGGCCCACCCGTCGCCTGAACGGAACGCATGCGGACGTGGCATCAGGACGCAGCGTCTCGGCTGTCGAAGGGTACTTCGTGGTCGCATTCATTGTCGTCGTCGCGCTCATCTTCAACTTCATCAACGGCTTCCACGATGCCGCGAACTCCATTGCCACCATCGTCAGCACCCGGGTGCTGAGCCCCCGCTTCGCGGTGCTGTGGGCCGCGTTCTTCAACTTCGTCGCGTTCCTGCTCGGCGTGAATGTCGCCGCGACGGTTGGCACGGGGCTCGTGGATCCGCATGTCGTGACGAACCTCGTGCTGCTCGCGGGGCTCATTGGGGCGATCCTGTGGGACCTCTTCACGTGGTTCTACGGGCTTCCGGTGTCGTCGTCCCACGCCTTGATTGGCGGCCTGATCGGGGCCACGGTCGTGGCGGGCGGCCCGCGCGTCCTCGTCTGGAACGGAATCACCAAGACCCTTGTGTTCATGGTACTGTCCCCCCCCATCGGGTTCGGGCTGGCGTTCCTGCTGATGCTGGCCGCGTTGTGGATCTTCCGGCACGCCGCGCCCGTCCGCGTCGACCGGCTGTTCCGCTGGCTCCAGCTCGTGTCGTCGGCACTGGTCAGCCTCGGACATGGCACGAACGACGCGCAGAAAACGATGGGGATGATCGCGCTGCTGCTGTTTGTGAACGGCTACCTTGGGCGGACGTTCTACGTCCCATTTTGGGTGGTGATTCTGTGCAACCTCGTCATGGCCGCCGGAACCGCCTCCGGCGGGTGGCGGATCGTCAAGACGATGGGGATGCGGATCACCAAGCTTGAGCCGGTCGGTGGCTGCGTCGCCGAGACTGCGGCCGCGTTGTCGATCCTAGGTGCGTCGTACGGCGGCATTCCGGTCTCCACGACCCACACGGTCTCCG
>DASQGM010000327.1:0-2299 GCA_035632615.1 bacterium
CGCGCGAGCAGATCCGGGCCGTCGAGGGACGGCTTCCCGACTGCTGCGTCGCCTGCATCGGCGGCGGCAGCAACGCGATGGGTTTGTTCCACGCGTTCCGGAACGATCCGGGCGTCGCGCTCGTCGGCGTCGAGGCCGCGGGCCGGGGGCTCGCCACGGGGCAGCACGCGGCGTCGCTCAGCGCCGGCAGCCCCGGCGTGCTCCACGGCGCGTACAGCTATCTGCTGCAAGACGCAGGCGGGCAGGTGCAGCCGACCCACTCGATCTCCGCGGGGCTGGACTACCCCGGGGTCGGCCCCGAGCACTCTTATATGAAGGACACCGGCCGGGCGCGGTACGTCGCCGTGACCGACGACGAGGCGCTCGAGGCGTTTCACCTGCTCTCCCGCACCGAGGGGATCCTCCCCGCGCTGGAATCGTCCCACGCGATCGCGCACCTCAACACGCTGGCCCCGGCGCTCGGCCGCGGCAAGATCATCGTCGTCAACCTGAGCGGCCGCGGCGACAAGGACGTCAACACCGTCGCGAAGGCGATGGGCGAAGACCTGGGAGCCCACCGATGACGCGGGCCCGGTCGTCAGGCGCCACCGGTTCGGCCGGCACCACCCGAGCGCCTCGCGCTGCACGCCGGTCCGCCGCCCCCCGGCGGGGGGCCACGCCCGTCCGGGAGAACCGCCTCGTGCGCATGTTCGCCGACGCCAAGGCCGCCGGCCGGAAGGCGCTGATCCCCTACGTCATGGCCGGCGATCCTGACCCGGCGGCGACCGAGCGGCTGGTCGAGACGCTCGTGGCCGCCGGCGCGGACGCGGTCGAGCTCGGGGTGCCGTTCAGCGACCCGATCGCCGACGGCCCCGTCAATCAGCGCGCCGGTTTCCGCGCGCTCGGGCGCGGCATGAGCCTGGCGCGCGCACTCGAACTCGTCGCCCGCATCCGGCTGAACACCGGCGTGCCGCTGCTGTTCATGAGCTACTACAATCTGTACCTTCACCACGGCCTCGCAGCGTTCTGCCGGGAGGCCGTGGACGCGGGGCTGGACGGTGTGATCACCGCGGACCTGCCGCCCGAAGAGGGCGGCGGCCTGATCGCGGGTGGCCGCGCGACGGGCCTGGCCACGGTCTTTCTACTCGCGCCCACCAGCACCGAGGAACGCATTCGCGCCGTCGCCGACGCGTCCACCGGCTTCATCTATTGCGTGTCGCGGACCGGAGTGACCGGGGTACAGGACGAGGTACCGCCGGACCTGGGCGCGCTCGTCACCCGGATCAAGGCGGAGTCGGAGACCCCGGTGTGCGTGGGGTTCGGCATCAGCCGCCCCGGTCAGGCGAAGCAGGTCGCCCGCATCGCCGACGGCGTGATCGTGGGGAGCGTCCTCGTGCAGATGATCGAGGACGACCCCGAGGACTTCCATCGGGTCGGCGCGTTCGTCCGGGAGCTCAAGGCGGCGGTGTCGGAAGCGTAGCCGGAGCCGCGCGCGGGGCCTGGCGGCCCAAGGGCCTGACGTGGATCGCGTGCCAAGGTGTCCCGGCGCGGCATCTCGATGGGGATGCACTAGGAAGTCATTGTCACCGATGCCGCTTCCGAGGTAATCACGCCGACCCCCACGCGCGTGTGGGCTTAGCGCCAGAGGCGCGCTGTGATGTATTCCGCGCACGGGCCGGATACGTGACGACCTCGCACCCACGTTCGCTTCTCCGCGGAGAGGCGCGCGTTCGCCGGATTGACAACGGTCCGCCGTGGCGCGTACCGTGATGATAGAGGGTGAGTCCAATCGTAGCGTTTCCCGGGAGGCGAAGGCATGCAGCCCACGACAGGTAGTGGCGCCGGCACCCCCGCCGAAGTCGCCGAGGGGCTCGAGGGGATCGTCGCCGCCTCGAGCAGCATCTGCTTCGTCGACGGCGTCGAGGGACGCCTGATCTACCAGGGGTACGATATTCACGATCTCGTGGCGCACGCCTCGTTTGAAGAGGTCGCATACCTTCTCTGGCACGGCGAGCTTCCGACGCGGGCTCAGCTCGATGCGCTCAACGCAGACCTCCGGGCGGCGCGCGTGCTCCCCGAGCCGGTCATGCAGATTCTCAAGAGCGTGCCGAATGACGCTCTGCCGATGGACGTCCTGCGGACCGCAGTCTCGGCGCTCGGCATCTATGACCCCGATTCCAAGGATGACTCCCGGCCCGCCAACGTGCGCAAGTCGGTCCGGCTCACCGCGCAGATCGCGACGATCGTCGCCGCGATCGACCGGTTACGCAACGGCAAGGCGGTCGTCACGCCGGATGCCTCGCTCGGCCACGCCGCCAAC
>DASQGM010000328.1:0-10656 GCA_035632615.1 bacterium
GTCCTCGACCATCTTCTCGGAAAACCGCAGGTCCTGCTCGCCGGTGCAGCGGTTGATCAACGCGAACCGCATCGAATCGGCCCCGTAGCGGTCCACCAGACCGAGCGGATCGATCCCGGTCCCCAAGCTCTTGCTCATCCGCCTACCCTCGATCGTCAGGACGGTCGGATGCACATAGACGTCGCGGAACGGCACGTCGCCCCGAAACTCCAGGCCAAACATGATCATCCTCGCCACCCAGAGAAACACGATCGACCGATCGGTGAACAACGTGCTTGTCGGGTAGAAGTACGTGAGGTCGTCCGTCTCCTGCGGCCAGCCGAGCGTCGCCATCGGCCACAAGGCCGAACTGAACCACGTGTCGAGGATGTCCGGATCCTGCGTAAGGTCTCGCGCGCCGCACTTGGGGCAACTCGCGGGAGCCTCCACGCTCGCCACCATCTCACCACAACCGCAGTACCAGATCGGGATGCGGTGGCCCCACCAGAGCTGGCGGCTGATGTTCCAGTCCCGGATCTGCTCCATCCACGTCAGGTAGAAGTTCGTCCACCGCTCCGGGTGGAACCGCACCCGGCCGTCGCGCACCGCCTGGATCGCCGGCGCCGCCAGCGACTTCATGCGGCAGAACCACTGGTCCGAGATGTACGGCTCGATGATCGTCTTGCACCGGTCGCAGCGGCCGATGCTCGTCGTATACGGTTCCTCCCCCACCAGCGCGCCGGCGGCGCGGAGGTCCTCGACGATGTGGCGCCGTGCGTCCGCGCGATCCATGCCCAGATAGCGGGTCCCGCCGAGATCCGTGATCCGCCCGTGCTGATCGAGGCACACGAGCACCGGGAGCCCGTGCTCGGCGCCGATCTCGTAGTCCAACGGGTCGTGGCCGGGGGTGATCTTCACCGCACCCGTCCCAAACTCGCGCTCCACCCGCCGGTCGGCGATCACTGGAACCGGCCGCTCGACCAGCGGCACCACCACCTTCGTCCCCACCAACGCGCGGTAGCGCGGGTCGTCAGGGTGCACCGCGACCGCGACATCGGCGAGGATCGTCTCCGGCCGCTGGGTGGCGATCACGACCCCGGGCCCCCCGTCCTCGCCTCGGTAGCGGAGAGAGTAGAGCGTGCTCGCCTCCTCTACGTACTCCACCTCGAGGTCGGAGATGCTGGTCTGGTCCTTGACGCACCAGTTGATCATCCGCTTGCCCTTGTAGATCAGGCCCTTCCGGTACAACCGGATGAAGCACTCCTGCACCGCGGCGTAGTAGGCGGGATCCATCGTGAACGTGGCGCGCTGCCAATCGCAGGAGAACCCCATCCGCTGCATCTGCTCGAGGATCCGGCTACCGATCTGCTCCTTCCACCGCCAGGTCTCTTCGAGGAAGCGCTCGCGCCCCAGATCGAACCGCGTCTTGCCTTCCTTCGCGAGCCGCCGCTCCATCACGACGTGCACCGCGATGCTCGCGTGATCGGTGCCCGGCTGCCACAGCGCGTTGTACCCGCGCATGCGGCTCCAGCGCGTGAGGCAGTCCTGCAGGCTGTTGTTGAGCGCGTGCCCCATGTGCAGCTCGCCGGTCACGTTCGGCAGGGGCATCATGATCGCGTACGGCGGTCGCGAGTCCGGCACGGCATGGAAGTAGCCGCGGGCCATCCACACCGCGTACCATCGTTTCTCGGTCTCCGCCGGGTCGTACGTCTTGGGCAACTCCTGCACGATCCTCGCCTCCTCACGCAACAGCGCCGCTCCGCCCAAAGGGCGGAGCGGCGCTCCGCGGTACCACCTTCGTCCCGGCCGTGCTCCGCTCCCGGGCCACGGACGCCCGAGCGTGGACGACACCACCGGCTCTCTGCGCTGTCACGGGCGCGACCCGACCGGGCCTCCGGCGCGCGCGCGCCTCCGACCCTCCGCTCCGGGGTGACGTTCGGTCCGGCGTCCCGGGGAGCTTCCACCGCCCTCCCCTCGCTCTGGGCGCCCGATCAGGGCCGTCCGGACCTACTCCTCCCCATCCTCGCGCACTCTATGTATGCGCGTATTATACGTCCGCCACGCCGCCTCGTGCAAGCGACCGGGGCACCAGGTGGTGCGGCGCGCGTGCGTGCGGCCCAACCCACGCGGCGGGCGAGGCGTCAACCGGCGCCCACACGGTTCCCGCCCGCGCGCTTCACCTCGTACATCCGCTGGTCTGCCGTGGCGATCAGGGCCTTCGCCGTGTCCCCGTCCTCGGGCATCGTCGCTACACCGACGCTCACCGTGACCCGCATGCCGGCCGGGGCCTCGATCTGCTCGACTCGGCCCCTCACGCGCTCCGCGATCTGCGCGGAGATGTCGTGCGGCGCGTCCGGCAACAGCAACACGAACTCGTCTCCGCCGAAGCGTGTGACGAGATCCATCGCCCGGCTGTTGCTCCCGAGCGCGTCCGCGACCGCCTGCAGGATCAGGTCACCTTCCAGGTGGCCGAACCGATCGTTGAACCGCTTGAACCTGTCGATCTCGACAACGACCACGGACACCGGCCGCCCGCTGCGCCGGGCCCGCGCGATCTCGCGTTCGAGCGCATCCCAGAGCGCCCGGTGGTTCGCCAGCCCGGTGAGCCCGTCCGTGAGGGCAAGGCGACTGAGGTCCTCGTCCCGCTGTGCCCGCAGGATGGCCAACCCGGCCAAGACGGCGAACGCCTCCAGGAACTCCCGGCTTTCCTTGGGGAACGCGTCCACCGTCGGGCTCTCCACGTTCAAGACGCCGATGATCTGGTCGTCCACGATCAATGGGAACGCGGCCTCCGACTGGGTCACCGGCGAGATGGAGACGTAGAGCGGGTCGCGGGCGACGTCCGCGGCGTAGTACGGGCGTCGGTTGTCGGCGACCCATCCCACGATCCCCGCCTGACCGACCCGCAGGCGCGTGACCCTCGCCACCTGCGGATCGTAACCGCGCTGCGCTTTCACTTGCAGCGTCTGGGTCTGCTCGTCGAGGAAGAACACGCAACAGATCGGATAGCCGAACACCTCTTGGATGTGGTGCAAGATCTCGTCAAGGACCTCCGTGAGATCGAGGGGACGCAACAGGCGCCGGGTCACTTCGGTCATCGCGGGAACGGCGCGACCGGCTCGCTGGCCGTACGACAGCGATCGAGCGATATCGGTCGCGGGCGCCCGCGTGTCGCTCGTGCGCGGCACCACGTCCTCTGCGGAGACGGCGGTGTCGCTGTTGCCGGCTGCGACCCGCCCACAGAACGCCTCGACGACGTCGGGATCGAACGGGACGCCGGCCCAGCAGCGCAATTCCGCCAGCGACTCATCGGTGGTCCGCTTCGCGCCGTAGACGCGGTGGGCTCGATCGTCGGTCATCGCACTGTAGGCGTCCACCACGGCCAAGATCCGCGCGCCCAACGGAATCGTGTCGCCGGCGAGCCGGTCGGGATATCCGGACCCGTCCCAGCGCTCGTGGTGGTGCCGGATGAGGAGCGCGACATCGCGCATCCGCTCGACGGGATTCAAGAGCTCCGCCCCGATGACCGGGTGTTGGCGCACGACCTGCCACTCGGAGTCCGTCAGCGCCCCGGGCTTCCGGAGAATACTGTCGGGTATCCCCAGTTTGCCGATGTCGCGCAGCAACCCACTCCAGTGAATGTCCCTCGCCTCCGCGTCGGAGCACCCCATCGCGCGCGCCAGGGTGACCGCGCGGGTCGCCAGGCGCTCGTCGTGATCGCCAGTATAGCTGTCCCGCGCAGCGGTCGCCTTGGCCAGGGCCAGGACCATCTCGACGTACGACTGCTCGAGGCGGTCGTGGAGCCGGCCGCGGCGGATCGCCGTGCCTGCGATCTCCGCGATCCCCTCGAGCAGCCGGACCTCGGCATCGGTGAACGCGCGGACCCCTGGACGGTTCCACCGGGCGACGCGGAGCGTGCCGATGATCTTCTCTTCCGAACGGACGGGGACGATGATCAGCGGCCCGGACGCATGGTACGGCGGGTAGTCGGATCCCAGGTGAGGAGCCTCGCTGCTGAAGTCCCGCGTGACGAACGTGAGGCCGGTCTTGAGCACGCCCCCGGACGGGCTCTGGGCCGCGGAGAATACCAGCCCCGGTTCCTCGAGGGCGATGCCCATCGTGTACGCCACCGTGAACGATTGACGGTCCGGGGCGGCCAGCGCCAGAGCGCCGTGATCGCCGATCAACAGCCCGCACGCGTGCTCGACGATGATCGGGTACATCTGCTCCACGGTCCGGGCCTGCCGTAACCGGTGGCTCAAATCGTAGAATGTCTCCAGCTCAGACGTACGCTGGCGCGTCGCCTCGAGCAGCTGCAAACGACGAACCAGGTCGCCGATTTGCTTTCCGACCGCCTCGACGAGCAACAGTTCCTCGGACGACCATGTCCGTGGGGCCACCGACAGTGCCGCGATTGCTCCGATCGGAAGACCGTCGGCCAGAATTGGAACCTTGAGCGACGCTCGAATCCCCGACCGGAGCATCGCGGACCCCAACGGTTCGGCGCCGGCGGGTGTGCAGGTCTGCCAATCCGCGACCGCACACGCAGCGCGCGGGTCCGCCAGCAGCGACGCGAAGAGATCCACCGTCACCCCACGCAGATCGTACGTGTCGCCGATCCAAATGGCGCCTCGTTCGCACCCGAGGGCGTGAAGCGTGCGGCCGACCGTGGATACGAGCAGAGCGGGCGGGTCGCCGGCGGAGATCGCCGCGGAGATGATGGCATTGAGAGTCTCGAAACGCGCCGCGCGGCGATGCGCCCCCTCCTCGGCCTCTGCCGTGTCCGTGCCGTCCAGCGCACGCCGGATAGCGGCCCAGACGCGCCCGAGGCGGCCCATGATCGGGCCGGGGACGGGTCTGGGCAATAGGGACCAACGGCGCTCCGCAAGTCGCCTGTCGTTTTCAGGAAGCAGCACGCAATCCCCCTTGGAGTGCGGCCACCGACGGCGAAAACAGCCGGGCGGGGCGCGCTCCAGACATTCCGAGGCAACGACCGCAAACCGGCGGGCAAGAGCGGACGCGGGCCTGTGGTCGCCTGCATCGACGGGTATGCCCGAGTTTTGGAGGTTGTAGCCGGATTCCATTTGATCCCGAAGCCGCCGATCCGGCCGCATCGAGCCGCGGTTCGCGAGACCGGCGTCGGAGCGTGTGCTCAATCGCGCGGTGACCCGGTCTCAGGGACGCCGGCGTCGTACGGCGCCTGGAAGATGACCCCGCCGCAGTGGTAGACTCGACTCGATGAGCCTCGCATTGTTCCATCCGTTGGTCGCCCGTTGGTTTTCGCAGCGGTTCGACGCGCCGACCGCCGCCCAGGTCGCGGGGTGGGCGGCGATCGCCGGCGGGCGGGATACCCTCGTCGCCGCACCTACCGGGTCCGGCAAGACGCTCGCGGCGTTCCTGTGGTCGGTAAACGCGCTCGTCCGCGAAGGCGCCGCCGGGGGGCTCCGCAATGGAACCTCCGTCGTGTACGTCTCGCCGCTCAAGGCGCTCGGCAACGACATCCAGCGCAACCTCGTGACACCGCTCGAGGAGCTGAGACGGCTCGCCGCCGCCGACGGGACGGCGCTCCCCGAGATTCGGGTGGCGGTCCGCTCAGGCGACACACCCGCGCGTGACCGGGCGCTCATGCTCCGGCGTCCGCCGCACATCCTGATCACCACGCCGGAATCGCTCTACCTGCTCCTGACGGCGGAGCGGAGCCGGGAGTTTCTGCGCACAGTACGGACGGCGATCGTCGACGAGATCCATGCCGTCGCCGGGGACAAACGCGGTGCGCACCTGGCGCTCTCGCTTGAGCGGCTGGACCTCCTCACGGGCACCCGCTGCCAGCGAATCGGCCTCTCCGCCACCCAACGGCCGATCGAGGAGATCGCCGGACTGCTCTCCGGCGCCGGGCGGAACGGTACCGGAGCGATCCCGGAGTGTGCGATCGTCGACACGGGCCACCGCCGGCCGTGGGAGTTAGCGGTGGAAGTGCCGGGTCCGCCGCGCGGCCCGATCGCCACGCACGAGATGTGGGAGGCGATCTACGACCGCGTGGCCGCGCTCGTCCGGGCCCACCGCACCACGCTCGTGTTCGTGAACACGCGGCGGCTCGTCGAACGGGTGGCGCACCACCTGACGTTGCGACTGGGCGACGGGCAGGTCGCCGCCCATCATGGCAGCCTGTCCCGGCCGATCCGCCTGGACGCCGAGCAGCGCCTGCGCGCCGGGGACGTGCCGGTGGTGGTGGCCACGGCGTCTCTCGAGCTCGGCATCGACATCGGTCACGTGAACCTGGTCTGCCACCTCGGTGCGCCGCGCGCGATCGCGACACTGCTCCAGCGCGTCGGACGCTCGGGGCACGGCGTCGCGGAGATCTCCAAGGGCGTCCTGTTCCCGCTGACGCGGGACGATCTGATCCAGGGCACGGCCGTCGTGCGGGCGGCGCGGGCCGGCGACCTGGACGGCGTCGTGCTGCCCGACAAGCCGCTCGACATCCTCGCGCAGCAGATCGTCGCCACCGTCGCGACGCAGGAGATCGCCGAGGACGCGCTCTTTGATGTGGTGCGGCGCGCGTACCCCTACCGCAACCTCACCCGCGGCGAGTTCGACCAGGTCGTGGAGGTGCTCGCGGAAGGCGTTGCCCGTCGGTTCGGCCGGACCACAGCACTCGTCCACCGCGACGGCGTGCACCGCGTGCTGCGGCCGCGACGCGGCGCCCGGCTCGCGGCAATCACCTCGGGCGGCGCGATCCCGGACACCGCGGACTACGACGTGGTGCTGGAGCCGGACGGAACCGTCCTCGGCACCGTCAACGAGGACTTTGCGGTTGAGAGCATGGCCGGCGAGACGTTCCTGCTCGGGAACACCTCCTGGAAGATCCGGCGCATCGAGGCGGGGCGCGTCCGGGTCGTGGACGCGCACGGCGCCCCGCCGTCGGTGCCGTTCTGGCTCGGCGAAGCGCCCGCCAGGACGCCGGAGCTCTCCGCCGCCGTGTCCGCGCTCCGCGGCGAGATCGCCGCGCGCCTCGAGGATCGGGCAGCGGCGTCCGCCTGGCTCGCGGCCGAGGCGGGCGTGGACGCGGAAGGCGCGGCGCAGGCGGTGGACTACGTCGCCGAGACCGTGGCGACGTTGGGCTGCGTCCCGTCCCAGGAAACGATCGTCGCCGAACGGTTCTTCGACGAGGCCGGCGGGATGCAGGTCGTGCTGCACACCCCGTTCGGCGCGCGCATCAACCGGGCATGGGGGCTCGCGCTGCGGAAGCGATTCTGCCTGACCTTCGACTTCGAGCTGCAGGCCGCGGCAACGGATGACGGGATCGTACTCTCGCTCAGCCAGCAGCACAGCTTCCCCCTCGACAGTCTCTTCGGGTTCGTCCGAACCCGGACGGTCGAGAAGGATCTCGTCCAGGCGCTGCTCGCCACGCCGCTGTTCACGACGCGCTGGCGGTGGAACGCCACGCGGTCCCTCGCCCTGCTGCGTCACATGGACGGCCGGCGCGTGCCGATGCCGATCCAGCGGATGCGGTCCGACGACCTGCTCGGGGCGGTGTTCCCGGAGCACGTGGGCTGCCAGGACAATCACATGGGGCCGATCGTGCCGCCCGACCACCCGCTCGTGACCGAAACGATCCGGAACTGTCTCCACGAGGCGATGGACCTCCACGGTCTGCGCCGGATCCTCGGCGCGCTGGAAGCCGGGGCCATCCGTGCGGTTGCGGTGGAGACGCCGACCCCTTCGCCGATCTCGCAGGAGATCCTGAACGCCAACCCCTACGCGTTCCTCGACGACGCGCCGCTCGAGGAGCGGCGCGCACGCGCGGTCTCTCTTCGGCGCACGGACCCTGATCTCGCGCGCGGTGTCGGGGCGCTCGACCCCACCGCGATCGCGGAGGTCCGTGCCCAGGCGTGGCCGGACGTCCGGACCGCCGACGAGCTGCACGACCACCTGTTGACGGTCGGCGTGCTCCCGGTCGAAGACGCGCTGTCCTGGACGCATCCGCCTGGCGGGCCGCAACTCGCCGACAGCCTCCTTGCCGACGGGCGCGCCTTCGTCGCCGTGTGGGCCGACGCCGCCGGCCGGGAGCGGCGCGCCTACATCGCGGCTGAGCGCGTGGCGCTCGCCGGCGCCGCGGTGCCGGGCGCGCGATTCGACCCCGCGCCGGCGGCGAACGACGCCTGGTCGTCAGCCCTGCCCGGCGGACCCGGGCCAATCGGGCGCAGCGACGCCGTGCGCGAGATCGTGCACGGGTGGCTCCAGTGCACCGGCCCGGTCACGTCCGCCGGCCTCGCCGGCAGGATCGGCCTCCCGGTCTCCGACGTCGAGGCCGCGCTCGCCGTGCTGGAGGGCGCGGGGACCGTGCTGCGCGGGCGATTCACGCCGCGGCCGGACGGGCTCGAGTGGTGCGAGCGGCGGCTCCTGGCGCGCGTCCACCGCCTGACGCTCGGCCGGCTCAGGCGTGAGATCGAACCGGTCCAGCCGGCCACGTTCATGCGGTTCCTCCTGCGGTGGCAGCACGTGCAACATGGAACACAGCTGTACGGCCGGGACGGCATCGCCGCGGTCGTCACGATGCTCCAGGGCGTGGAGGTGCCCGCGCCCGCGTGGGAGGAGCACGTGCTCCCCGCGCGGATCCGGGAGTACAACCCGGCCGATCTGGATGCGTTGTGCCTCGGTGGCACGGTCACGTGGGGCCGGGTGCCCCCGAGCCGGCCCTCCGCGGAGCCGGAGGACGAGACGAAGGCGCGGCCCAGACCCGGACACCCGTGGCCCGGCGTCTCGCGCGCCGTCCCGATCACGCTCGCGCTTCGGGACGACCTGCCGGCGCTCCTCGGGCGCGGCGCGCAGGTCGCGGAGGCGGTCGGGCTCAGCCACGCCGCGCGCGACGTGGCGGGCGTCCTCGCGGAGCGCGGCGCCTCGTTCCTCCCGGATATCGCCCGCGCCGTGCGCCGCCTCCCGGCGGAGGTCGAGGCCGCCCTCTGGGAACTCGTGTCCGCAGGGATCGTGACCGGCGACGGACTGGCGGGCCTGCGTCGCCTCGTGCACGGCACGCCGCGCGCCCGGCGCCGGCACCGCGCGTCCCTCTCGCCGGCCGGAAGACACGCCCCGGAACGACCGCTCCCTGCCGGACGCTGGGCGATCTGGGACCCGGGCGCCGAGCCCCTCACCGCCGACGAGCGCACCGACGCGCTGGCCCGCCGGTTGCTGCGGCGCTACGGTGTGGTCTTCCGCGATCTGCTGACGCGCGAGCGGTGCGCGCCGGCGTGGCGCAGCCTGCTCGACCGGTACCGACGGTGGGAGGCGCAGGGCGCGATCCGAGGCGGGCGGTTCGTCGCAGGATTCACCGGGGAGCAGTTCGCGCTCCCGGAGGCGGTCGAAGCGCTGCGGGCCGTTCGCCGCGCGCCCGACGAGACGCGCGAGGTCGTCGTCTCGGCGGCCGATCCGCTCAACTTGATCGGGGTCGTGCTCCCTGGCACCAGGGTGTCGCCGCTCTCGGGACTTGCGATCGCCTTCCGCAACGGCGTGCCCGTCGACATCGCTCCGCGCGGCGCGCTCCTCGCACGGTTGAGCCGTGCCGCCCACGGGACGGTCGCGTCGCCGACCGCGATCGCCACGGCTGTACCGCGCCGGCCACGATGACACGGGGTTCGGTGCTCCTGCTCGTGCCCCCGCCCATCCCGGAGCCGGTGCGGGCGCGGTTCGCGGAGTCGGCCCGGACCGCGGCTCCCGAGATCGACATCGCGGTGACGGACGATGCGGACCGCGCCGTCGCTCGCGCCGCGGACGCGGAGGTCATCGCCGCCTACGACGTGCCCGCGCCGGTCGCGGCGCAAGCCCGCCGGCTGCGGTGGGTGCACGCGTTTACCGCCGGCGTCGATCAGTTCATGATGGTGCCCGGCATCGCGGACGGCCGGATCGTCCTCACGCGGACGGTCGGCGCGCACGGCGCCATGCCCGAACACGTGATGGCGCTGATCCTCGCGTTCGCCCGCCGCCTCCACGTGAGCATCCGCAACCAGGTCGCACACCGCTGGGATCGCGTGTCCGGCATTGGCGACGAAATCGCGGGCCGCACGCTCGGCATCCTCGGCCTCGGCCAGATCGGGCAGGCGCTTGCGGTCCGCGCGGCGGCGTTCGGCATGCGCATCATCGGCACCCAGCGCTCCCCGCGGCCGCTCCCCGCGGTTGACCGGGTGTTCCCGCCGGACCGTCTCCTCGAGGTGCTCCACGAGGCCGATTACGTCGTCGTCTTGCTGCCGCTCACGGCGGAGACGCGGGGTCTGCTCGGCGAGCGCGAGCTGCGGGCGATGAAGCCGAGCGGAGTGCTGATCAACGTCGCCCGCGGCGCGATCGTGCAGGAGCCGGCATTGCTTGCGGCGCTCCGCGAGGGGTGGATTGCGGGAGCGGGCCTCGACGCGCTCGAGCAGGAGCCGCTGCCGCCCGACCATCCCCTGTACGAGCTCGAGCGGGTCATCATCACCCCGCACGTCGCCGGCGTCGCCCCGGCCTACTTTGGCCGCGTGATCGCCGTCTTCTGCGAAAACCTGCGGCGGTACGTCGAGGGCGCGCCGCTGCTCCACGTCGTGGACGTCGCGCGCGGCTACTGAGGCGCGCGCGGCGCCCCGGCCGCGCGCGCCCGACCCGCCGCGAGCGTCACGCAAACACCGCTCCGAGGGCACTGCTGAACGACGCGGG
>DASQGM010000329.1:0-12864 GCA_035632615.1 bacterium
GGTCTCCGGAGATACATCGACGCGCCACCGATGTGCGGCTCGATGCCGCGGCTACGCGGGAGCGTGAGCTGGATCGCTCACTGCAGGCGTTCGCGCCGGGCGGGTGCGGCCATTGGGGCTGGGGACCTCCTCGTGAATCCCTTCTTTGCGGCCCGGCTGGCGGGCGCCCGCCGGCCGCTGCGGTCTTGGCGTCCATGTTTGCGACCCGTCGGTGCGGTATCGAGCGTCCAGACCGGCTTGGATGGCGCGCGTGACGGCCGGTACCGGCGGATCCGCGGCGACGTCGATCACCGGCAGCCGCGGTCGCAGGAACCGGAGGATCGGGGCCGTGGCGTTGTGGAACAGGCGGAGGCGCCGGCGGGCGACCGCAGGCGTGTCGTCGGAGCGCCCTCGTTGAAGCAACCGGGCGACGAACAGTCGGTCCGGCCCCCGGAGATTCACGACGAGGAGCGGGTTACGCAGCCCGGCGTCGCGAAGCAGGCCCAGCAGGTCTTTCGCCTGTTGGAGGGTCCGCGGATAGCCGTCGAGGATCGCGCCACTTCGGGCAATGGCCCGCTTCTTCTTGTGAAGGACGGCGGCGATCTCCGCGCGCACCATCTCCCTCGGCACGAGCGCCCCGGCTGAGACGTAGTGGCTGATCCGGCGCCCGAGGCGTGAGTGGTGCCGCACCTCGCTTCGGAGCTGCTCGCCGACTTCGATGTGCACGTGCCGTCGCCGGCCGGCAAGGCGGCGGGCCTGGGTGCCCTTGCCCGATCCCGGGGGACCGATGAGCAGGATGATCGGGGCGGTTCCACCATAGAGGCCTCCGCGGCCCCGGACCGCCGGTGCCACGTCGCGACGCATCGTTCCCTCCGGCAATTCGACCCCTCCGGCTCCCCGCGCCGGTGTCCCCGGCCGGTACCGCCAACATGGTACCCTACAGTCAGGTTAACGCCATCAGGCGGGCGGCCGATTCTTCCCCGCGGCGGATACATTCCTCGCCGGATTGCCGCCCGGAACCCCTCCCCGTACGCTGGGGAGGAAGGTCGCCGCGGGCCGGCGTTGTCCCCCGGAGCGAATTGTACCGCATCGGGCGACGGGAACCGGTTGCCGCTGGGTGAGAGGCCCCGGGGGGCGAGTTGGGCAAATATCCGGGGAATGGTGCGCCCGGCGGCGATCGGCGGGCGCGGCGGCTTCACGAGGAGGATGGGGATGGTACCTCCTATGCGAGACATGAGCCCGGTCGTGGATCTCACGCGGGAACCGGGGACGGGTCCCGTACGCACCCGCCGGCCGATGTACGTCAGCCTTCTCCCGCCGTGCAACCACGCGTGCCCGGCCGGCGAGGACATCCAGGCGTGGCTCGGCCTGGCGCAAGCGGGGAAGTTCCGCGCGGCGTGGGAGACGCTGATCCGCGACAACCCCCTGCCGGCGGTGCACGGCCGCGTCTGCTATCACCCGTGCGAGAGCTCGTGCAACCGGGCGGGGCTCGACAGCGCCGTCAGCATTCACGCGGTCGAGCGCTTCCTCGGGGATCTCGCGAACGCCGAGGGCTGGCCGGTGCCGCGCGGGGCGCCGGAGTCGGGGCGGCGCGTCCTCGTGGTCGGCGCCGGGCCGAGCGGGCTGGCCGCCGCATATCACCTGCGCCGACTCGGCCACGAGGTGGAAATCTACGAAGCCGGGCCGGTTGCGGGCGGCATGCTCCACTTCGGGATCCCCGAGTACCGTCTACCCCGCGCCGACTTGATGGCCGACATCCACCGCATCGAGGCGATGGGGGTGACGATCCGGCTCAACCGTAAGGTCACCGATCTCGCCGCCGAGAAAGCGGTCGGCGGGTTCGACGCGGCGTTCGTGGCCATCGGCGCGCACATCGGCAGGCACGTGGAGATCCCGGCGTGCGACGCCGTCCGGGTGCTCGACGCCGTGACGCTGTTGCGGGACGTCGGGACCGGCGAGCGCCCCCTGCTCGGCCGGCGCGTCATCGTGTACGGCGGCGGCAATACGGCGATGGACGCCGCACGCACGCTGCGCCGGATCGGTGCGACCGAGCCGCTGATCGTGTACCGCCGCGACCGCGCGCACATGCCGGCGCATGCGTTCGAGGCCGACGACGCCGTGGCCGAAGGCGTCAAGATCAAGTGGCTCACGACGATCAAGCAGATCGACGGCACCGACGTGACGGTCGAGCGCATGACGCTCGACGAACACGGGCGGCCGCAGGCGACCGGTGAGTTCGAGACGCTGCAGGCCGATGCCGTGGTGCTGGCGCTGGGGCAGGAGACCGACAGCGCATTCTTGAGGAACGTCCCGGACGTCGAGTTCCGGGACGACGGGACGGTCGTCGTCGGGCCGAACATGATGACCGGGGCCGAGGGCGTGTTCGCGGGCGGCGACATGGTGCCGAGCGAGCGCACCGTCACCGTCGCGGTCGGACACGGCAAGAAGGCCGCGCGGCATATCGACGCGTGGCTGCGCGGGGTCGCCTACGAGAAGCCGGCGGCCCATCCGATCGTGTCGCTCGAGATGTTGAACCTGCCCATCTACAGCGATGCGCTGCCGTCGGAACAGCCCACGCTGGCGCCCGCCGACCGCACGGCGAGCTTCGCCGAGGTGCTCGCGGGCCTCACCGAGGCGCAGGCGCTTCATGAGGCGCGCCGGTGCCTCTCGTGCGGCAATTGCTTCGAGTGCGACAACTGCTACGCGGCGTGTCCGGAGACCGCGATCGCGAGGCTCGGCCCAGGGAACGGCTACCGCGTGGACCTCACGCGGTGCACCGGGTGCGCCGTGTGCGTGGAGCAGTGCCCGGTGCACTCCATGGAGATGATCCCCGAACCTTCGGCGGACGCCGCGGCGCTGCCGGGAGGCCCGTCATGAGCGGGCCCAGGGCGACGATGGATGGCAACACCGCGGTGGCGCACGTCGCCTACCGGGTGAACGAGCTGTGCATCATCTACCCGATCACGCCGTCCTCCACGATGGCGGAGCTGGCGGATGACTGGACGGCCGCGGGCGTCCGCAACATCTGGGGGAACGTGCCGATCGTACAGGAGATGCAGAGCGAGGGCGGCGCGGCCGGCGCCGTACACGGCGCGCTCCAGTCGGGCGCACTTGCGACGACCTTCACGGCGTCGCAAGGGCTGCTGCTCATGTTGCCGAACATGTTCAAGATCGCGGGGGAGCTGACCGCGACCGTGTTCCACGTCGCGGCGCGGTCGCTGGCCACGTCGGCGTTGTCGATCTTCGGAGACCACTCCGACGTCATGGCCGTGCGCACGACCGGGTTCGCCTTGCTGTCGTCCGGATCGGTCCAGGAAGCGCACGACATGGCGCTGATCGCCCAGGCGGCGACGCTCGCGTCCCGGGTGCCGTTTCTGCACTTTTTCGACGGGTTCCGCACGTCCCACGAGCTCAACACGCTCACGCTGATCTCGGATGAGCACCTGCGGGCGATGATCGACGACGACCTGGTCCG
This sequence comes from bacterium, assembly GCA_035632615.1. Classification (GTDB taxonomy): domain Bacteria; phylum Sysuimicrobiota; class Sysuimicrobiia; order Sysuimicrobiales; family Segetimicrobiaceae; genus JAJPIA01. Next base: position 3,455 of record DASQGM010000329.1, read on the forward strand.
GCAGCACCGGGCGCGGGCGCTCAACCCGGAGCGGCCGTTCATTCGCGGAACCGCGCACAACCCCGATACCTTCTTCCAGGCGCGGGAGGCGGTGAACCCGTACTACGACCGGGTGCCCGACCTCGTGCAGGGCGCGATGGACCGCTTCGCGGGGCTCACCGGCCGGCGGTACCGGACGGTGGAGTACGCCGGCGCCCTGGACGCCGAGCGCGTGATCGTGATCATGGGATCCGGAGCGGAGACGGCCCGCGAGACGGCGGAGTGGTTGTGCGCGAGGGGCGAGAAGGTCGGCGTCGTACAGGTGCGGCTGTTCCACCCGTGGCCTGGGCGCGCGTTCCTGGATGCCGTGCCCCGGTCGGCCCGGGCGATCGCGGTCCTCGAGCGCACCAAGGAGCCGGGCTCCGCGGGGGAACCGCTCTATCTCGACGTGGTGACGACGCTCGCGCAGGCGTCGGCGGAGGCCGGGGGCCCGCCGATGCCGGTCGTCGTCGGCGGGAGGTACGGCCTGTCGTCGAAGGACTTCACCCCGGCGATGGTCAAGGCCGCCTTCGACGAGCTCGGCCGCGAACGGCCGAAGAACGGCTTCACGCTCGGCATCATCGACGACGTCTCGCACACCAGCCTTGCGGTCGACCGCGCCTTCTCGATCGAGCCTCCGTCGGTGACGCGCGCGGTCTTCTACGGGCTGGGGGCGGACGGCACGGTCAGCGCCAACAAGAACAGCGTGAAGATCCTGGCCGAGGACGGATCGCTCTACGCGCAGGGGTACTTCGTCTACGACTCGCACAAGTCCGGCGCGCAGACCGTGTCGCACCTCAGGTTCGGCCCGTCGCCGATCCGCTCACCGTACCTGATCGACGCGGCGGACTTCCTGGCCTGCCACCAGTTCGACTTCCTGTTCCGGCAGGACGTGCTGAGCCTGGCCGCGCCCAACGCGACGTTCCTGCTGAACAGCCCTCACGGTCCCGACGCGCTGTGGGAGCACCTACCCAGGCCGGTGCAGGAACAGATCCTCGCGAAGCGCCTTCGCGTGTTCGTGATCGACGCCAACCGGGTGGCCCGCGACGCCGGCCTGGGGACTCACACGAACACGGTGCTCCAGACCTGCTTCTTCGCGATCTCCGGCGTGCTGCCGCGGGACCGCGCCATCGACGAGATCAAGGCGGCGATTCGGAAGACGTACGCCCGCCGGGGTGAAAAGGTCCTGCGGCAGAACTTCGCCGCCGTGGACCGTGCGCTCGCCGATCTGCACGAGGTCGACGTGTCCGGCCGCCGCCCCGGCGTCCGGGAGCTGGCGCCGATCGTGCCGCCGGATGCGCCGCTGTTCGTGCGGGAGGTCACGGCGGCGATCATGGCCGGGCACGGTGACGACGTTCCGGTGAGCCGTATCCCCGCCGACGGCACGTTTCCCTCGGGGACCGCCGCGTACGAGAAGCGCAACATCGCCGATCTCGTCCCGGTGTGGGAGCCCGACCTGTGCATCCAGTGCGGGCAGTGCAGCTTCGTGTGCCCGCACAGCGTCATCCGCGCGCGGTACTATCACGAAGACCGGCTGGCCGGCGCGCCGGCGACGTTCAAGTCGGCGCCGGTGAACGCGCGCGGCTATCCGGAGACGCGCTTTACGCTGCAGTTCTACGTCGAGGACTGCACGGGGTGCGGGCTGTGCATCGAGGCGTGCCCCGCCGACAGTCCGACGGTGCCCGGCAAGAAGGCGATCAACCTCGCCGACAAACGGCCGCTCGTGGAGCCGGAGCGGGAGAACGTCCGGCACTTCGAGGCGCTTCCTGTGAACGACCGGGCCCGCGTCGACTTCGCCAACGTGCGCGGCGTGCAGTTTCTGCAGCCGCTGTTCGAGTTCTCGGGCGCGTGCGCCGGCTGCGGCGAGACGCCGTATCTGAGCCTGCTGTCCCAGTTGTTCGGCGACCGGCTGCAGATCGCGAACGCCACGGGGTGCTCGTCGATCTACGGCGGCAACCTCCCGGTCACGCCGTGGACGGTGAACCATGAAGGGCGCGGCCCGGCCTGGGCGAACTCGTTGTTCGAGGACAACGCGGAGTTCGGGATGGGCTTCCGGCTCGCGGCCGACAAACAGATCGAGCTCGCCCGGACGCGCCTGCGGGCTCTGGCCCAGGTGGTCGGGAGCGACCTCGTGGAGGCGATTCTGGCCGCCCCGCAGATCCAGGAGTCGGAAATCCGGGCGCAGCGCGGCCGGCTGGGGCAGCTCAAGGAGCGGCTCCGCGGGTTGGACGACCCGCGGGCGCGCGACCTGCTCTCGGTCGCCGACTACCTCGTCCGCCGGAGCATTTGGATCGTCGGCGGCGACGGATGGGCGTACGACATTGGGTACGGCGGCCTCGACCACGTGCTGGCGGCCGCCCGCGACGTGAACGTGCTCGTGCTGGACACCGAGGTCTACTCGAACACCGGCGGTCAGGCGTCGAAGGCGACGCCGCTCGGGGCCGTGGCGAAGTTCGCCGCCGCCGGCAAGCGCACGGCGCGGAAGGACCTGGGCTTGCAGGCGATCGCGTACGGCAACGTCTACGTGGCGCAGGTCGCGATGGGCGCAAACCCGCAGCAGACCCTGCTCGCGTTTCGCGAGGCCGAGGCCTACGACGGGCCGTCGCTGATCCTCGCCTATAGCCACTGCATCGCCCACGGGATCGATATGCGCTTTGGGATGCGCCAGCAGGCGCTGGCGGTGGGCTGCGGATACTGGCCGCTGTTCCGCTTCAACCCCGCGATGCGCGAGACCGGACAGAACCCGTTCCGGCTCGATTCGCCCCGCCCGGTTATCCCGTTCCGGGACTACGCGCGGAACGAAGCTCGCTACACCTCGCTCGCCGCGTCGCGCCCCCAGGAGGCGGACACGCTGATGCGGATGGCGCAGGTAGTGGTCGACGAGAAGTACCGGCAGTACGAGGACATGGCGGCGCGGGACGGCAGCCGGTTCCATCCCGCGACGGTGGGTGCGTCGGCGGATCCCGAGGGCGCGTGATCGGGACGACGCAGGTCCTGACGGAACAACGTCGGCCTGCGGCCCCATGCCTCCGCCGCGGTCTGGCCTGTCCGATAGGGAAGGACGCCGTGGACGGGTAATGTCCTGGGGAACGGCGCAATGTGGCATTACATAGGAGGAGCGGGATCCCACAAGGGATCGTGCGAGGTGCGCGGATGACGACAGCGGAATCGAAGATCGTCGGGGAGGGCCAGCCGTGAGAATCGCCGTCCCGAAAGAACGGCTGGCCGGTGAGCGGCGGGTGGCAGCCTCCCCGGAGACGGCGAAGAAACTGGTCGGCCTCGGCCACGAGGTGGTCGTCGAGGCGGGCGCCGGGGCAGGCGCGTGCTTCACGGACGCCCACTACCGGGAGGCCGGCGCGACCGTTCTCGAGGGACCGGAGGCCGCGGTCGGTACGGCGGACGTCGTGCTCAAGGTGCGGCGGCCGCTCCGCGGGGAGCGGGGCGGACCCGACGAGGTCGCACTGATGAAGGAAGGCGCGGCCCTGATCGGGCTCCTGGCGCCCCACCAGGACCCCGCCGCGCTCCAGGCCTACGCCGCGCGGCGCCTCACGACGTTTGCGCTCGAGTTCCTGCCGCGGATCAGCCGAGCGCAGGCGATGGACGTGCTCTCCTCCCAGGCCAACCTGGCCGGGTACAAGGCGGTGCTGGAGGCGGCCAACGCGCTCGGGCACGCGTTCCCGATGATGATGACCGCGGCCGGGACGATCGCGCCCGCGCGCGTGCTGGTGATGGGCGTCGGTGTAGCCGGCCTGCAGGCGATCGCGACGGCCCGCCGTCTCGGCGCCATCGTCTCGGCGACGGACGTCCGCCCCGCGACCAAGGAGCAGGTGGAGAGCCTCGGCGGACGGTTCCTCATGGTGGAGGACGAGGAGACCCGGTCCGCCGAGACCGCCGGGGGCTACGCCCGCGAGATGAGCGCCGAGTACCAGCAGAAGCAGGCCGCGCTCATCCGCGAGACCGTGCGGACGGTCGACGTTGTCATCACGGCCGCCCAGATCCCGGGCCGACCGGCCCCGGTGCTGCTGACCGAGGAGATGGTCGCGGAGATGAAGCCGGGCGCGGTGATCGTGGATCTCGCGGTGGAGAGCGGCGGCAACTGCGCGCTGTCGAAGCGGGACGAGGTGGTGGTGGCGCACGGCGTGACGGTGGTCGGATACGAGAACTGGCCGAGCCGGATCGCGACCGATGCGTCCGCGCTGTACGCGAAGAACCTGCTCCACTTCCTGACGCCGATGTTCGACCAGCAGACCGGCCGGTTGAAGATCGACGGGGACGACGAGATCGTGAAGGCGACGCTCCTAACCCGGGACGGGGCGATCGTGCATCCGATGTTCATCGATGAGAAGGAGTTGAGCCGTGCGGGGCGTGGTTGATCCGCTGGTCTTCCAGATCTCGATCTTCGTGCTGGCGGTGTTCGTGGGCTACTACGTCGTCTGGAGCGTGACGCCGGCGCTGCACACTCCGCTGATGTCGGTGACGAACGCGATCTCGTCGGTGATCATCGTGGGCGCGTTGATCGCGGCCGGCCCGGTCGAGATGACGCGGTCCAAGGTCCTGGGCCTCGTCGCGACCGCGCTGGTCTCGGTGAACATCTTCGGCGGCTTCGCCGTCACCCAGCGGATGCTGGTGATGTACCGGAAGCGAAAGCGATAGCGGCAGGGACCCCGGGCATGTCGGCCAATCTCGCGGCGCTCCTCTACCTGGCTTCTGCGGTGCTGTTCATTCTCGCGTTGCGCGGGCTCTCCAACCCGGAGTCGGCGCGGATGGGGAACGTGTTCGGCATGGCCGGCATGGCCCTGGCCATCCTGACGACCGTGCTTGGGCCGCAGGTCACCGCGTACGGCGGCATCGCGCTCGCCGTCTGCGCCGGCGGGGCCGTCGGCCTCGTGATCGCGTTCCGCATCAAGATGGCCGCGATGCCCCAGCTCGTGGCCGCCTTTCACAGCCTCGTCGGGTTGGGTGCGGTGCTGGTGGCCGCCGCGGCGTTCTATCATCCGGCGGGCTACGGGATCGTCGACGCCCTGGGGCAGATCAAGGTGCAAAGCCGGATCGAGATGTCGCTCGGCGTCGTCATCGGCGCCGTGACGTTCACGGGATCCATCGTCGCGTTCACGCGCCTGCAGGGTGTGATCTCGGGCGATCCCGTGGTGTTCCGGGGCCAGCACGCGCTCAACGTCGTGATCGGTGCCGTCATCGTCGTGCTGCTGGGCGCGTTCGTGCACACGCCGTCCGCGGACGTGTTTTGGGTGGTCACGATGCTGGCGTTCGTCCTCGGGGTCACGCTCGTCGCGCCGATCGGCGGTGCCGACATGCCGGTTGTGATCTCGATGCTCAACAGCTACTCGGGGTGGGCCGCCGCGGGCATCGGCTTCACGCTCGAAAACTCCGCGCTCATCGTGACCGGCGCGCTGGTAGGCTCGTCCGGCGCGATCCTGAGCTACATCATGTGCCGGGCGATGAACCGGTCGTTTGTGAGCGTCATCCTCGGCGGGTTCGGCGGCGAAACGGCCGGGCAGACGGTGCGCAAGGCCGACCGGTCGGTGACGTCCGGGTCGGCCGAGGACGCGGCGTTCATCCTCAAGAACGCCGCGTCGGTGGTGATCGTGCCGGGCTACGGGATGGCGGTGGCGCAGGCGCAGCATGCCGTCCGGGAGATGGCCGACGCGTTGAAGCGCCGGGGCGTGCGGGTCTCGTATGCCATCCACCCGGTCGCGGGCAGGATGCCCGGTCACATGAACGTGCTGCTGGCGGAGGCGAACGTGCCGTACGACGAGGTCTTCGCGCTCGAGGACATCAACTCGGAGTTTCAGGCGACGGACGTGGCGTACGTGATCGGGGCCAACGACATCACCAACCCCGCGGCGCGTGACGATCCCTCGAGTCCGATCTACGGGATGCCGATCCTGGACGTGGACCGCGCGAAGACCGTGCTGTTCGTGAAGCGATCGCTCGCGCCGGGCTACGCCGGGATCGACAACGCGCTGTTCTACAAGTCCAACACGATGATGCTGTTCGGCGACGCGAAGAAGATGACCGAGGAGATCGTGAAGGCGCTGTAACCGCTACACGCCTCCGTGTCCGAGGCCGAGCCAGAACGCCGGATCACCGAGGGGCCAGGTGCGCTTGGCCCGGAGGTGCATTTTCGCGTCGAGCCGCGTCGGTCGGCCGGCCCGTCGAACGATGCGGAGCCGGCGCGCCCGGCGGTGTGGATCGATCTTCACGCTCATGCCGGCGACGTGCGCTGTCCTCGTCATCGAATCGCCTCGCTGAGGTCGTGGCGTCCGTGTGGTGGCGTCTCGGACTAGTATCCCCCGAAATCGGTGTTTCCGAACCCCCGCCGGGCGGCGTCCGGCGGGAGGACTGGGGCGTGCCCAAGGGGTATTCCGGTCGAACCCGTCGAAGGGCGACAGAGCAGTGTGACGCGCTGACCCTCGGGGTATCGGCATGACCGACACGGTGATCGCCGACCGCATCCAGTTCACGTTCACCGTTATGTTCCACTACCTCTTTCCCATCCTGACGATGGGGCTCGCCCCCCTGATCGTGGTGCTCAAGACGCTGCACCTCCGTCGCGGCGACGCGCGGTACGCCGTGGCCGCCCGCTTCTGGACGCGGATCTTCGCGCTCAACTTCGCGATGGGCGTGGTCACCGGGATCCCGATGGAGTTTCAGTTCGGGACCAACTGGGCCCAGTTCTCGGCGTTCGCCGGCGGTGTGATCGGGCAGACGCTCGGGCTCGAGGGCGTCTTCTCGTTCTTCCTGGAATCCACGTTCCTCGGGATCCTGCTGTTCGGGGAGGGGCGCGTCTCCCCGCGGCTCCACTGGCTGTCCGCGGTGCTGGTCGCCGCGGGCGCGTGGCTGTCCGGCCTGTTCATCACCGCCACGAACGCCTGGATGCAGCATCCGGTCGGGTATCGCATCGCGCCGGACGGCACCGTGCAGATGGCCAGTCTGTCGGCACTGCTCGGCAACCCGTTCCTGTGGTGGCAGTACGCCCACGTCATGAACGGCGCGGTGCTGTCGGCCGCCGTGTTCATGGCCTCGGTGGGGGCCTACTATCTGCTCGCAGGCAGACACGCCGAGTTCGGCCGGCTCTCCGTGGCGATGGGCGTCGGCGTCGGCGCCGTGTTTGCGCTGACCCAACTGTTTCCGACCGGCGACATGAACAGCCGGAGTGTGAGCGCCTACCAGCCGGTGAAGCTGGCCGCGATGGAGGGGCTGTTCGAGACCCGATACGGCGCGCCGCTCGCGATCATCGGGATGCCGTCCACGACCGAGCACCGGCTGCTCGACCCGGTGGAGGTCCCCGACGTGCTGAGCTATCTCGCGTACGGCAGCCTCCACGCGGAGGTCAAAGGCCTCAACGACTATCCGGAGACAGAGTGGCCGCTGGTGCAGCTCACCTACTACGCCTACCACATCATGGTGGGGCTCGGCACCATCCTCATCGCCGCCCTGCTGCTCGGGGTGGCGCTGTGGTGGCGGGGTGCGCTGTTCGTCAACCGCTGGTTCCTGTGGATCCTGGTGTTGCTGCTGCCGTTTCCCTACATCGCAAACGAGGCCGGCTGGGTGGTGAGCGAGGTCGGGCGCCAGCCGTGGCTCGTGTACGGGCTCCTGCGGACGGTCGCCGGCGTCTCCCCCAACGTGATCGCGGGAGAGACGATCTTCACGGTCCTGGGCTTTGCTGGCATGTACGCTCTGCTCGGCGTCCTCGCCGTCTTTCTGGCGATCCTGATCGTGCTACGCGGCCCCGACGAGAGCTCGGCGCGGCCGGCGCACTAGTGCTCCGTGTGGTCGATCGTCTGTTTGTTCATGGATCGTCGAGCACGGGACCAAGGGGTGTCCGGGCACTGGTCCGTGGGGCGATCGACCACGCTGGATCCCAGGATGCCACACGTTCTGGACCAATCATGACTGACGGCATTGGAGTTCTCCTCTACGAGGGAGGGCGAAGATGAACCCGGAGGGAGCACTGACACTCAAGGAGCTTGTTGTCGATCATGTGCATACCACGCTGTATGACGAGGCCGTGCAATGGCAACCGCCGCTCAGCGGGGCCCTCGCGGGTCTGACCGCCGCGCAGGCGGCGTGGAAACCCGCTCCCGCACGACATTCAATCTGGCAGATCGTTCGCCATCTGATTCTCTGGAAGCGCGGAGTGCTCCAGGCGTGGCATGGAAATCCGCCCGATGGGGTCCAGCTCCACACCGGCGATTGGCAGGAGGTCGCCGGAAGCGACGCCGACTGGGAGCGCGACCGCCAGACCCTGCTCGACATCTCCGCCGAGTTCCTGACCCGGGCGCAGGCGCTCGATGACGCGGGCCTCTCAAGGCGGATCGCCTGGTACAACATCGGGGTGATTCAGCCGCTGGCGATGCGCGTAGTGCGAACGACAACCCACGATATCTACCACACCGGGCAGATCATGTACTTGCGGGCGCTACAGGGCATCCCGGCGAGGTGACGCGGTGGTGTCCGTACAGGTGCCCAGACGATCAGTGCTGATGAGGATTCACGCCATGGATCTGGTCGGGCACGCCGGACGTCGATTGGGCCTTGAAGAACTGATCGGCACCAGCCACGGGGGGACGCCCCAGCGAGATCGAGCGCCACGATCAGATGCGAACGTGAGCGTACAGTTGCCAATCAAGTCGGGCGAGCACTGGCGCCGGCCGGGAAAGGACGGGTGCGATGGGCACGTTCTGGTTCATAGTCCTCACCGTGCTGCTCGTGGGGTACGCGGTGCTCGACGGGTTTGACATCGGCGTCGGCGCGCTTCACCTCACCGTCGCCCGAAGCGACGCGGAGCGCCGCACCGTGCTCAACGCGATCGGCCCGGTGTGGGACGCCAACGAGGTGTGGTTGCTCGGCGTCGGCGTCGGCGCGCTGCTCGCGTTCCCGCGGGCGTTCGCGGTCGGGTTCAGCGGGTTCTACCTGCCGCTAATGATCGTCCTCTGGCTGCTGATGGGGCGGGGGATCGCGCTCGAATTCCGCCACCACATCGTGGATCCGCTGTCGCAGGCCGCCTGGGATGTGGTGTTCTCGGTGAGCAGCCTGTTGCTCGCGGTCCTCTACGGCGTCGCCATCGGTAACATCGTCACGGGCGTGCCGATCGACGAGCACGGCTGGTTCCAGGGGCTGTTCGCGTCCCTCCTGAACCCGTACGCGCTCGTGATGGGCGTGTTCAGCCTGGCGCTCCTCATGCTTCACGGGGCGTACTACCTGTGTGTGAAGACCGACGGCGCGCTGCACGAGCGCGCACATCGCGCGGCCGGGCGCCTGTGGGGCATCGTGGCGATGCTGTTCGTCGTGCTGACGGTCGCGACGTTCGTGCTGCGGCCGGGGCTGCTCGCGAACTACTGGGCCCACCCCGTCTGGCTCCTCGTGCCGCT
>DASQGM010000330.1:0-1682 GCA_035632615.1 bacterium
CGGGCGAGGCGGACGGGCTCGCGGCCGCGGCCGCCGCGGCGCTGACGCGGGTGCGCGATCCGGGCGCGGCCGGCGCGACCGCGACGCCGGGCGAGGGAGCGGCCGCGGCGTCCGGCCTGGGGCGGGACTGGGATCCCTGGATGCGGGTCGGCCCCTGGCGCACGGGGGCGTCCCGGTCGCGGGACACCGATGAGTGAGGTCGCATTTCGGGTGGGCGGCGCCGTGGCGCGGTGCGCGGTGTCCCTGGACGGGGACGCGTGGACCGTGCGCGTGGGATCCCGCACGCACCGCCTGCGCCTTACCCTCCTCGAGTCCGGGGTGGCGCTGGTCGAGTCGGACGGACGTACACACCTCCTCCACGCGGCGGCGGCCGGCGGTCGCATCTACGTGCACCTCGACGGCGTGACGCTGGACCTCGAGCCCGTTCGCGACGGTGCCGGACGCCACGGCGACGCCGCGGACGATGCGGGCGACCTGCGCGCGCCGATGCCGGGCGTCGTGACCCAGGTGCTGGTGCAGGTCGGGGAGGCGGTCCGGACCGGGCAGCCACTGCTCATCGTCGAAGCGATGAAGATGGAGCACGTCGTGCGCGCCGGCGCCCCCGCGGTCGTGCGCGCCGTGCGCGTCACGGCCGGAGACCAGGTGGTCGGCGGGGCGGTCGTCGCGGAGTTGGATCCGGTTGCCTCCGGAGAAGCGCCGTGACGAGTGTGCACGGCGGAGTGCGCGACCCGCGCCCGGCCGGCCTGCCGGCGGCGCCGTTCGAGGGGCTCCCCCGCCGGGTGCGGATCGTCGAGGTCGGTCCGCGCGACGGCCTGCAGAACGAATCCGTGTCGCTCTCGGTCGACGACAAGGTCGCGTTCGTCAGACGCCTCGCGGCGGCGGGCCTTCGGACGATCGAGGTGGGCGCGTTCGTGCGCCCGGACCGCGTGCCGCAGATGGCCGACACCGACGCCGTGGTGCGCCGGCTCGGGTCGCTGGACGGCGTCGCGCTGTCCGCGCTGGTGCCCAACCGGCTCGGCATGGAGCGCGCGATCGCGTGCGGCCTGCGCGACGTGGCGGTGTTCACCGCGGCGTCCGAGGCGTTTGCCCGGCACAACATCAACATGACGATCGACGAGTCGCTGGTGCGGTTCGGCGACGTCCTGACGCTCGCCGCCGACCGCGGCATCCGCGTGCGCGCGTACGTGTCGACGGCGTGGTGGTGCCCGTACGACGGGCGCGTGAGCCCGGAGGCGGTGCGCCGGGTCGCGGGACGCCTGTTCGAGATGGGGTGCGGCGAGATCTCGCTTGGGGACACGATCGGCGCGGCGACGCCGCTGGAGGTCGCGGCGCTGGTGGATGGCGTGACGCGGGATCTGCCGCGAGGCGCCCTATCGGTCCACTTCCACGACACGCGGGGGACGGCGCTCGCGAACGTCCTGGCCGCGCTGCTCCGGGGCGTCACGACGGTCGACGCCGCGGCGGGAGGCCTCGGCGGTTGCCCGTACGCGCCCGGCGCGTCGGGCAACCTGGCGACCGAGGACCTCGTCTACATGCTGCACGGCATGGGGATTGACACCGGGGTGGATCTCGACCGGCTGGTCGAGGCCTCGCGACCGCTGGCCTCACGGCTCGGCCACGCGCTCCCCTCGCGGTATCTGCAGGCGGGGCCGCGCGCGTAGCGCGGCCCCCCCACCGCGGAC
>DASQGM010000331.1:0-3671 GCA_035632615.1 bacterium
GGACGGCGCCGTCCGGCAATTCGACCACACAATCGGACGCGGCGAACGCGAACGCCTCGCAGCCGCACCGTTCCAGCGCCAGCCGGAGGTGCTCGGTCGACCACGCGCCCGGGATCCCGGCGACCCCGACGCGCAGCGTCACGACCCCTCCACCGCCCGCTGCAGCACCGCCACGCCCCGGTGGAGCAGCGTCTCGGCATGGCCCGGATCGGTGACGACACGGACCGAGGTGATGTACGACCGCGCGAGGCTCAGGAGCAGCCGCCGCTCGAACGCCGCATCCCCATGCTCGGCCGCGAACCCTCGGGCGAAGCCCTCGACCAGCGCGTTCACGGCGGCGACATCCTCGCGGACGGCCGGGGCTAGGTCGGGCCGCCGGTCCATGGACAGCAGGAACACGCTCACGTCCTGGAGGTAGTCTCCGAGGCGCGACCGGTGCACGTCGATGAACTTGATCTGGCCCGTGCGGTCGCTGTAGAGCACGTTGTTAGCATTGAAGTCGCCGTGGAGCCACACCGAGAACGCCGGCGCCAGGTTCGGCTCCAGCGCCTCCGCGCGGGCCAGGAGGTCCGCAAGCCGCACCGGGCCACCGGGGAGCGGCACGCCGCTCTCCACCTGAAGACGCAACTCAGGATGGAGCGCGAACGCCTCGGGCAGGCGGCGGAGGATCTGCGCGACATAGTCCACCGCCGGGGGCGTGGCGGTCAGCGTACTCTGCCAGACCTGCCGCACGGCGCCGAGCACCCGCTGGGTCGCGGCGAGCTTCGCGTCCCGCGGTGCGTCAGAGAGATACAACTCCGAAAGCAGCGAGCTGTCCACGAACTCGCGCAGCAGCGCCTGGCGGTCCTTGACCGTTACCGAGCCGAGGACGCGCGGGGTCAGATCGCCGGGGATCTGCTCCCACACCTTGAGTTTCTCCGCCTCTTCCTGGATCTTCCGGCGCGACCCCTCTTTGTACAGGACGTTCCCTTCGGGGCCGGAGATCCGCGCGACCACCGCGCCGCTGATGCCGTCCCAGTACGGCCGGAACTCCACGTCGGCCTGGGTGGCTTCGGGCAGCAGGAGACCGAGCTGCTGGTACTGGGAAAACTTGAGCCGGCGCCCCGTGAGCAGGAAGATCGCCTGCTCGCCGATATTGAGCACGTAATCGGCGACCTTCTCAAGGTACTTCATCACGGTCAGGCAGTGCAGCAGATACGACACCGCGATCGGGTCGGACTGCATCCGCTGGCGCGCCTCTCCGAGATAGCGGACGTAGTGGGTGTCCAGCTCGGACTCGCGCAAGCAGGCCCGGCGCGCCAGTTCCAGATCGCGCCGGGCCACCGCCTCCACGACTTCGGTCACGGCGGTCACCGCGCACGTCCCAAGCTCGTCGAACCCGAACTCGATGCGGGGAACGCCCTCGCGCACCAACAGCCGCACGCGTTTCGCGATGTGGGTTCCGGCGTCGCCGATCCGCTCCAGGTTGAGCGCGATCTTGACGGTCGCGCGGACCGTGCGGAGTCCGTCCGGGGTCAGCCCCCCGGTCGCCGCAAGCGCGAAACAGCGCTCTTCCAGCTCGAGGTTGAGGTTGTCGACGGCGTCGTCGCGCTCGATGATCTCCTCGGCCAGCGTAAGATCGCGGGTGTCATAGCACCGAAGGGCGCGCTCGAGTTGGTCGACAACGAGCCGCCCGAGCTTCGTGACCTCACCCTGCAGGCCGGTGAGAAGCGTATCCTGGGCCACCATGGCCTTCTTGGCTGTGTCCTATCCCGCCGGGGCCGCGCGGCGCATTCCGCGACCCCGGCGGTGTTCTATCGAGATGAGCGAGTCTTTGGGGGGGGTGAGAGGCGCTATTGGTGCGCCGCGGTACCTGCGGGCTCGCGGCCACCTTCCTCCCGCGGATCGACGGTGATCTCCAGCGCCTCCGCGGCGGACGCGTACTCGGGCTTCCACGACAGCTCCAGGGCGATGCTGCCGACGGCCTTCTCCGGCTTCCCCTCGGCTTCGATCTCGAACGCCAGCATCGCGGTCGGCTCAAGCCGGACCACACGCTCGCCGGCGGCGAGCCCGACAACGCCGCGCCGGAGGCCGTCCGCGATTCTCACGAGATAGTCCGCCACCTGCGACGCCTCGAGAGTCGCCGAGAACTCAAACTTGTCGTTCCGCTCACTGTGCTTCGCCATCTGGGCCTCCTTGGCCGCCGCTGCGCGTCGCGCCGCTCACGGCGATGTGGTCACGCTGAGCGGCACGCGCCAATACAGGCCGATCTGCATCGACCCCTCGCGTCCGTTCTCCTCCGCACGAATCTCCAGGCGAATCACCTGGCCGAGGTGGTACGCGTGCCGGTGCTCGCTGGACCGAATGATCAGGGTCCCGTGCATCAGACCAAGCGACAACTGGTTAATCAGCTCGGCGGCCTCGGTGCACGGCAGCGCCGTCGTCACCTTGAACGGTTCTCCCATCCCGTCACGCTCCCCGCCACTCATCCCACGCTCACCGTGCCGTCGTCAGCGGTACCGCTCACCGCACCCGGCCGGCCATCTCCGAGAGACTCACGACACGCGACGCCGTGGGGCGCACGTACGTGCCCGCGAGTTCGGTGCGGGTCCGCCGGGCCTTCGCGATCCGCTTGTAGGCAGCGCTGATCTGCACCGCGAGCGGGCCGTAGCTCTGGCTCTCCACTGTGGCTCGGTGATCGCGGATCGCCGACGTCACGGACGCCTGCGTGATCTCATCGATCGGCAGAACGGTCGCCTTGATGCCGACCTGCGCCCAGAAGTGCGCATCGCTCCCGCCGACCACCGGCACCCCGAACTCGCCGGCCGCGACGCGGACGCGGTCGTCCGCGGAAAAGTCCTTGCCGTTGAACTCCAGCGCGTCCAGCGCCGCCAGCCGTCCTCCGAGCCTCCACAGCTCCTTGCGCGGACGAAACATGTGCGCCCCGATCACGAACGCTCCCACGCGGCGCACGACCGCAACCGCCTCGTCGAACGGCGGCCGGTATCCCGTGGTTGCAGGCTCCGACAGACCCGCGTCCAGCGCTCGAATCTGCTCCACCCCGCCCAGGACGATCAGGTCACACCCTTCCTGGATGCCCAGCTCCACGCCGGCCAGCAACCGCATCCCATCGGGCGCCTCATAGACACCGTCCGCGTCCCGGTAGGGGAATTCCCGCCGCAGCGCGCCGTGGATGTTCCAGTAGTCGGTCGCGTGGAAGTGCTCTACAAGCGCTACACCATCGAGCCCGAGTCGCCCCGCCTGTGCCACGAACTGCCATACGGCCCTGGTGGTGAACGGAAACGTCTTCGAGAGTTTGGCGTGCGTATGCAGGTCGATTCGCTTCACCGTCTGGTCCCCCCACGCGTGCTGCGATTGTGCGGCGTCACGTTCAGGAATGAGTAGTTCTCCGTCCGTCCGCCTTATGCCCGATCGCCACTGTCACAAGACATCCGCCTCCTGGCCTCAACTCTAGCCCCCGTTGTTTAACCCCGCAAGATGCCATTCAAAACTGGAGGCAAAGAAAATGTTAACGGAAGGTTAATGAAATGGGCGGAAAGAGAACGCCAAGGCCCCCGCCTGCCGGGCGGGCGTCTGACGGACTCCCGGAAGGTCTTGCGCCGGGCGGCGGCTCGACAAGGGGCCGCCACCCGGCGGGACCGACCGCGTGCCCGGGCCTCAGTCGCCGTGCT
>DASQGM010000332.1:0-9739 GCA_035632615.1 bacterium
CGTGCTCAGCCTTCCGCGAGCGGCGGCCCGTCTGACGTCCTGACGTGGACGGCGTCGAAGACGACCGCGCAGCCCAGGGCCGGCTGGCGGTTGGATGGCGCCATCTCGCCGCGTTCTTTCAGGAGGGCGCCCGTCATCTCCCCGAGGCGGTCGCGGCGTTCCGCGAGGCGGAGCGCCTTCAGCGGCGTGCGGGGGGCGGCGACGCCCTCGTCAACACGTTGCTCGGCCTCTCGCTTGCGCTCCGTCTTCTGCGCGACCCCGAGGAAGGCCGGCGCGCGATCGTGCTCGCGCAGGAGCTCGTGAACATCGTCCGCCGCGCCCGGGGCGACCAGGACGCGCTGGCGTACCGTGGCGCGCTCGAGGCGGCGTACCGGGATCTCGCGGACGTCGAACGGGACGACGCCGCGATCGGCGCGGCCGAGCAGGGGATCGAAGCCTGCGACCGGACGCTTCACCTGGCCCGCCGGTTGGGCGTCGATGCCCCGGTGCCCGCCGCCCGCGCGACGAAAGCCGCGCTGCTCGTCCGCCTCGCCGCGCTGCGCGGCCAGGTCGATGCGCGGCGGCGACGCGACGCGGAACGGTTGTTCGCGGCGGCGCTCGCGGCGTGGCCCGAGCGCGACATCGAGGGCGGCGCCGTGGTGAAGTGCGACTTCGCCGAAGCGCTTGCGGCGGGCGGGGATGCGGGGCGCGCGGAGCTGTTCGCCGGCGAGGCCGCGGATGCCCTGCGCGGCGCCGGGAATCGGTACCTGCAGGCCAGAGCCGCACGCGCGGAGGCGCGCGCCGCTCTGGCCGCCGGTCGGGCCGACGCCCTCGACCGGGTCGTGGCCGCCGCGGCGGCGTTCCGTGCCCTCGCGTGCGAGTGGGACGCGGGGCAGGTCGAGGCGTTCGTATGAGCGAAGGCTCCGCGTGTTTCGCGCAGTGATGCGTCATCGTGGAAAGGTGACCGGCGCCGTGGTGAACCCGAAGCTTCGGAGTCCGCTGACCGACGCGCTGTTTCGCGCGGTGTTGCAGCTGCGCACGGTGGAGGAGTGCTACCGTTTCTTCGAGGACCTCTGTACGATCGGCGAGGTCAAGGCGCTCGCCCAGCGCTTCGCCGTCGCGCGCATGTTGCACGAAGGGCGGACCTATCAGGAAATCGAGGCACGCACCGGCGCGTCCTCGGCGACGATCAGCCGCGTGCGGCGGTTTCTCACCTACGGGGCGGACGGATACTCGCTCATCCTCGGACGCCTCGGGCGGGGAGCGGACGCGCCGCGGAAGCGCGGGCCCCGCGGCGCGCGTCGGGGCGATGCGTAGGGCGTGTCCGGGGCGCGGGACCGCGGTCCTGGTCGCGGCGGCGATCGTCGCCGGGCTGATCGCGGCGGCGGCGGCGGCGACGCTCGACGATCGGGTGTACGCGGTAGCGCGGCAGCTGCTCTGCCCGGTCTGCCAGGGGCAGACGGTCGCGGAGAGCGACGCGGCCGTCGCGCGGGAGATGCGGACGATCATCCGGCAGAAGCTCGAGGCCGGCGAGACGCCGGACCTGATCCTCCGCTACTTCGTCGGCCAGTTCGGCGAGAGCGTGCTCGCGGAGCCCCCGCGGCGCGGCGTTTCGTGGCTCCTGTACCTCGGCCCGTTCGCGGCGCTCGCGGCCGGGTTCGCGCTCGCCGCGGTCACGATTCGCCGGTGGGCCGGCGGGCCGCGGGCGGCGTCCCCGCCGCCTCCCGCGGCGGCGGATCCCGCGGACCTCGAGCGGCTGGCCCGGGATCTCGACGCGCGCGACCGGTGACGGGTGCCGCCGCACATGAGGCGCGGCGGGGCCGGATCCGGGCGACGGTGGGCATGATTGACGGTGGGGTGCGACATATGTTACCATACCTCGCGTGTCTTTCCTACTGTAGTGCTTTATCTCGATAAAGTACCGGACCGCCGCCGGAGCGGCCCGGCGGAGGGACGATTCCGCTGATGCGCCTGGAGCGCTGGCAACAGATCCCGACGGGTACCCGCGACCTGCTCCCGGACGAGACCGCCCGGGTGCGGGAGATCGTCGGCGGGATCCTGGGGCGAGTGCGGCGGTGGGGGTACCGCGAGGTGACCACCCCCACGCTCGAGTACCTCGACGTGCTGGTGCGGGGCGAGGGCGGCGCGGCGGGCGACCGCCTGTTCAAGCTCGTGGACCGCGGCGGAGAGCTCCTCGCGCTGCGGCCCGAGATGACGACGTCGGTGGCGCGCCTCGTCGCGACGCGGCTGCGCGGCGCCCCGTTGCCGCTGCGGCTGGCCTACGCCGGGCAGGTGTTCCGGTGGCGGGAGGCGGGGTCGGCACGGCTGCGGGAGTTTCCGCAGGTGGGGTGCGAGCTCATCGGGGCGGCGACGCTGGAGGCGGACGCCGAGATCGTGACGATCGCGGTGGAGGCGCTGCAGGCGACCGGGGTCGGGCAATTCTCGATCAGCCTCGGCCACGTGGGCTTCCTGCGCGGCTTGCTTGCCGGGCTGGATCTCGCCGAGCCGGAGCTGGAGGACGTGCGCGCGCTGCTCTACCAGAAGGATTTTGTGGGGTTGCGCCGTCTGCTGGAAACACAGCGCGCCGCGCCGTCCCACGTGCGCGCGCTGCTCGCGCTGCCGACGCTCCAGGGGCCGGGCGCGCTGGAAGAGGCCGGGCGCCTCGCGGACACGCCCGAGGTCCGGGCGGTCGTGGAGGATCTTGCCGCGCTCGAGCGGATGCTCCGCGCGTCGGGGGCGTGGGACGCGGTGACGGTCGATCTCAGCATCATCCGGGACTTCGACTACTACACGGGCATCGTTTTCGAGGGGCACACCACCGCCCTCGGCGTCCCGTTGCTGGGCGGCGGCCGGTACGACCGGTTGCTGGAGCGCTTCGGCGTCTCGCGTCCCGCGACGGGGTTCGCCGTGCGCGTCGAGCGCGTGCTGTCCGCCGAAGAAGGCGCGGCGGACGGTTGGGCGCCCGATGCCGTCGTGGCGTTTGAGAACGGGAGCCGCGAGGCGGCGCTTGCGTGCGCACGGGCGCTGCGGGCTCGGGATCTCACGGTGGCCGTCGAGGTGCAGGGCCGCGCGTGGGAAGAGGTGGCGGGCGAAGCGATCGCGCGGGGGGTCGGGCGCGCGCTGCTGGTGCGCGGACAGGCGGTCGTCGTGCGGGAGCGCGACGGCCGGGAACACACCGTCGCGCTGGCGGACCTCGTCCGTCCCGCGGGGGAGGAGAGCACGTCGTGAGCATGGTCACGATCGCGATTCCGTCCGGGCGCCTGCTGGAAGGGGCGATGGGAACGCTCGAGGCCGCCGGGTATCTGGCGGCGGGAGCGTGGCGCGATACGCGGCGGCTGATCCTTCCGGGTGTCGACGGGACGATCCGCTGTCTGATCGCCAAGCCGGTGGATCTGTTGACCTACGTGGAACACGGCGCCGCGGACTTGGGCATCGCCGGCAAGGACACGCTCCTCGAGCAGGCGTGCGACGTCTACGAGTTGGTGGATCTCGGGTTCGGATTCTGCCGGGGCGTCCTCGCGTTCCCGGAGGACGCGGCGGGGACGTGGGAGCGGAAGAGCCCGTTGCGCATCGCGACAAAGTATCCGCGCGTGACGGAACGGTACTTCTGGAACCGGGGCCACTCGGTCGACATCATCACCATGCACGGCGCGGTCGAGCTCGCCCCCCAGGTCGGTCTCGCCGACGGGATCATGGATCTCGTGATGACGGGGCGGACGCTCGCGGAGAATCACCTGGTCGAGGTCGCCGAGCTGTTTCAGGCCACCGCCCGGCTGGTGGTCAACCGCGTGAGCCTGCGCAGCCGCGCGGACGCCGTCGCGGCCGTCGTCGAGCGGCTGCGGACCGAGGCCACGCAGCGCACGGCCGCGCCGTCGGCGTAGCCCCGGCGCCGTCGCGGGGGCCGGACGGTCGGCCGCGGACCGCGGCACAAGGAGGGACGCGTGTGGAGGTTGTGAAGCTGGGGGAGGTTTCGTCCGCGAGGCTGCAGCGGATCCTCGGGCGCTCGAGCGCCGAGATGTTCGCGCCGGAGCGGATCGCGCACGTCCGGGGGATCGTCGAGGACGTCCAGCGCCGTGGCGACCCCGCGATCGTCGAGTACACGCAGCGCCACGACGGCGTCACGCTGCCGGCGGACCGGCTGCGCGTCGGCCGGGAAGAGTTCGCCCAGGCGCACGAGACCGTGGACGACGGCCTCCGCACCGCCCTGGCCACGAGCATCGATCGCGCCCGTCGCTACAGCGAATGGCTGCGGCCGCCCCAACTCGCGATGGACGAGCTGGAGCCGGGCATCACGGTGGGCGTCAAGTGGACGCCGGTCGAGAGCGTAGGTGTGTACGTGCCGAGTGGCAAGGGTGCGTTCCCGTCGACGTTCATCACGATGGTCACGCCCGCGGTCGTGGCCGGCGTCGAGGAGATCGCGGTGCTGGTCCCGCCGCGCAAGGACGGTCGCGCCGATCCGGCCCTGCTGGTCGCGGCCGATCTGCTCGGGGTGACGCAGGTGTTTCGCGCGAACGGCGTCGCCGGCGTGGCGGCGCTGGCGTTCGGCACCGCGACGTTTCCGCGGGTGCGCCTCCTCGGCGGCCCGGGCAACCCCTACGTGACCGCGGCGCAGATCGCGGTGCAGGCGTTCGGCGTGCGGTTGCTCGCCGTGCTCGGCCCGACCGAGTCCATGATCCTCGCCGACGACACCGCCGATCCGTCCCGTCTCGCGCTGGACCTGCTGAACGAGGCCGAACACGGCAAAGACTCGGCGGCGATCCTCGTCACGGCGTCCGCCTCGCTCGTGGACGAGGTGCAGGAGGTGCTGCCGCGCTACCTCGCGCAGCTGCCCGCGTGGCGGCGCGAGTTCGCGGAGGCGGCGTTGAGCGACTGCGGCGGCGCGGTCGTCGCGCCGACGCTCGACGAGGCGATCGCGTTCGTGAACCTGTACGCGCCCGAGCATCTCCAGATCGCGACCCGGGATCCGTTCGCGACCCTCGGCCGCATCCGGAACGCGGGCGAGGTGCTCCTCGGTCAGGACACACCCTTCTCCGCCGGGAACTACGCGCTCGGCGTGCCCGCCGCGCTGCCGACCGGCGGGTTCGCGCGGGTCGGGTCCGGCGTGACCGTCCTCAGCTATCTGAAGGCGACCTCCGTCGCGCATCTGGACGCGCGCGGGCTCGCCGCGGTCCGGCCGGTCGTGGAACGCCTGGGGCGGTACGAGGACTTCCCCGCCCACGTCCTGGCCGTGACGGCGCGGGGACAGGGCGAATGAGCCGGCGCGGACGCGTGGTCCGGGCGACCGGCGAGACGCGCGTCGAGGCCGCCTGGGCGGTCGACGGGACCGGCCGCAGCGAGATCTCGACCGGGATCCCGTTTCTCGACCACATGCTCGCCCAGATCGCCCGCCACGGCCGGTTCGATCTGGCGGTGGCGGCGACCGGCGACCTCGCCGTGGACGCCCACCACACCGTCGAAGACGTCGGGATCGCGCTCGGCCGCGCGCTGCGGGACGCGCTCGGCGACGGCGCGGGCATTCGGCGGTACGCGTCCGCGTACGCGCCGCTCGACGAGGCCCTGGTGCTGGCGGTGGCGGACGTGAGCGGGCGGCCGTTTCTGCACTACGCCGTGCCCGTGGCGCGCCAGCGCCTCGGCGCGTACGACACCGATCTGACCGAGGAGTTCTTCCGGGCGTTTGCGATGAACGCCGGGATCACGCTGCACCTCGTGCTGCTGCACGGCCGGAACGCCCACCACATCGTCGAGGCCGCGTTCAAGGCGCTGGCCCTGGCGCTCGACCGCGCGACGGAACTCGACCCGCGCATCCAAGACGTTCCCTCGACGAAAGGGACCCTGGCGTGATCGCGATCGTCGACTACGGCGCCGGCAACCTGCACAGCATCCGGCAGGCGCTCCTGCGCCTCGGGCTCGACGCGAGGGTGGTGGAGACCCCGGAAGAGCTCGAGTCCGTGACCGCGCTCGTCGTCCCCGGAGACGGCGCGTTTGGCCCCGCCGTCGCGCGGTTGCGCGCGCTCGGGTGGGCAGAGCGGATCTCCGAGCACGTGCGCGCCGGCCGGCCGTTCCTCGGCGTCTGTCTCGGGATGCAGCTGCTGTTCGACGAGAGCGAGGAGGACGGTCTCCATCTGGGCCTCGGCGTGCTGCCGGGGCGCGTCGTGCCGCTGCCGGAGACCGTCAAGGTCCCGCACATGGGCTGGAACCAGTTGCGGGTCGTGCGCCCGTCGCCGCTGCTCGACGGCGTCTCCACCGGGGCGTACGTGTACTTCCTGCACTCCTACCACGTCGCGCCCAAGGACGCCGGGCTCGTCGCGGCAACCACCGCGTACGGAGGCGAGGTCGCGGCCGTGGTCGGCCGCGACAACCTCTGGGCGACGCAGTTCCACCCGGAGAAATCCGGGCCCGTCGGCGCGCGGATGCTCCAAAACATTGCGAGGTGGGTCGTCGGTGCTCGTGCTTCCTTCCGTTGACATTCGCGGCGGGCGGTGTGTGCGCCTGATCCAGGGGGCCGCCGACCGGGAGCGGGTCTACGGAGACGATCCGGTCGCGGCGGCGCTTCGCTGGCAGCACGCCGGCGCCGCGTGGGTGCACGTTGTCGATCTGGACGGGGCGTTCGATGGGCGCCCCGGCAACGAGGCGACGATCATCCGCCTGATCCATGCGCTCCGCGTCCCCGTCGAGGTCGGCGGCGGCGTCCGCGACCTCGCGACGATCGAGCGGTATCTTGCGGAGGGCGCCGCGCGGGTCATCCTGGGCACGGTGGCGGCGACGTCCCCGGAGTTGCTCCGGGACGCGTGCGCGCGGTTCGGCGACCGCATCGCCGTCGGCATCGACGCGCGGGGCGGTGCGGTGGTGACGCAGGGATGGGTGACCACGACGGGCGAGCCCGCGCTGCAGGCGGCCACGCGGGTGACCGACGCGGGCGCCCGGCGGATCATCTACACGGACACCGGCCGCGACGGGATGCTCGGCGGCCCGAACCTGGCCGCGCTCGAGGCGATGCTCGGCGTCGCGAACGTCCCCGTGGTGGCGTCGGGGGGCGTCGCCTCGGCCGCCGACGTGCGCCGCCTGCGGGCGCTTGAGGACCGCGGGCTCGAAGGCGTCATCGTCGGCCGGGCGTTGTACGAGGGGCGGGCGCGCCTCGAGGATCTCCTCGCCGCGGCGGCCTGAGATGCTGGTGCGCCGCGTGATCCCCTGCCTCGACGTCACGGAGGGCCGTGTCGTCAAGGGGACGAGCTTCGTGAACCTCCGTGACGCCGGGGATCCCGTCGAGCTCGCGGCGCTGTACGATCGCGAGGGCGCCGACGAGCTGGTGTTCCTGGACATCACGGCGAGCCACGAGGGACGGGGGATCATGGAGGACGTCGTGCGGAAGACCGCCGAAGCGCTCACGATCCCGTTCACGGTGGGCGGAGGGCTCCGGACCGTCGACGACCTGCGTCGCATGCTGCGGGCGGGCGCCGACAAGGTGGGCATCAACACCGCGGCGGTGCAGCGTCCCGAGGTGATCCGCGAGGCGGCGCTCCAGTTCGGCAGCCAGTGCGTCGTGATCGCGATCGACGCCCGGCGCGTGGAGCCCGGCCGGTGGGAAGTGTACGTGCACGGCGGGCGCACCCCCACGGGGCTGAACGCGGTGGCGTGGGCCGAGCGCGCGGCCGCCCTGGGCGCGGGCGAGTTGATGCTGACGAGCATGGACGAGGACGGACACGAGGACGGGTACGACCTCGACCTGACCCGCGCGGTGACCCGGGCGGTGCGGATTCCGGTGATCGCGTCGGGAGGCGCCGGGACCCCGCAGCACCTCCTCGACGCCATCGTGGAAGCGGACGCGGACGCCGTGCTCGCCGCCTCGATCTTTCACTATCGAAAGTACAGCATCGCGGCGGTCAAGAAGTTCATGGCGGACCACGGCGTGCCCGTGCGTCCGGTGGAGGGAGTCTGAGCCATGCGCGAACCCGATGCGGTGACCTTCGATGCGGCGGGCTTGGTCACGGCAGTGGCGCAGGACGCCGCGACCGGCGCCGTCCTGATGGTGGCGCACATGAACCGGGAGGCGCTGGAGCGGACGTTCGCCACCGGGCAGGCGTGGTACTGGAGCCGCAGCCGCCGGCGTCTGTGGCGCAAGGGAGAGGAATCGGGGCACACGCAGCGCGTGCGCGCCGTCAACGTGGACTGCGACGGCGACGCCCTGGTGCTGGTCGTGGACCAGGTCGGGCCGGCCTGCCACACCGGCCACGCGACCTGTTTCTATCGAAGCCTCGCGCTCGAAGAAGGTGGGGTCCGCGCCGTCGAAACGCCGTCCGGCACTGCCGGTGCCGAGCGCGACGGCTCCCGTGCCGCCGGCGCGCCGGAGCCAGGCGACCGTGCGGCGGCGGGAGCGTCCGGTCCGGAGATCCTCGGGGAGCTGGCCGCGGTGCTCCTCGACCGGCGGCGCGAGCCCCGGGCCGGGTCGTACACCTCGGGCCTCTTCACCGAGGGGCTGGCGCGTCTGAACGAGAAGGTCATGGAAGAGGCCGCCGAGGTGACCCGCGCGGCGCGAAAGGAGACACCCTCGAGGCTCGTCGAGGAGACGGCGGACCTGTGGTTTCACACCTTGGTTTTGCTCGTTCATCAGGGCGTCGACCCGGCGCGCGTATTCGGCGAGCTGGCGAAGCGCCGGCGCTGACAGCGCGCCCTGTGACCCTGCTGCGGAGCCCCCGCGCGGCGCGGGGCTGAGCCGGGCGGCGCTCCGCGATGCGGTACGCAATTTTCTCCGACGTCCACGCGAATCTGGAGGCGCTCGAGGCGGTCCTCGCCGAGGCCGGATCGGAGCGGCCGGACGGGTATGTGTGCCTCGGCGACGTCGTGGGATACGGTCCCGACCCCAACGAGTGCGCGGCCCGTGTGCGCGACCTGGGGGCCGCCACGGTGGCCGGGAATCACGACAAGGCGGCGCTCGGTGATGTCGATCTCGACACGTTCAGCGCGCTCGCACGCGCGGCGATCGAGTGGACCCAGGCGGTGCTCGACGCCGAGACGCGGGCGTGGCTTGCCGCGCTGCCGCTGCGGCGGGAGATCGCCGGCGGTCTCGCGGTCCACGGCA
Organism: bacterium; assembly: GCA_035632615.1. Classification (GTDB taxonomy): domain Bacteria; phylum Sysuimicrobiota; class Sysuimicrobiia; order Sysuimicrobiales; family Segetimicrobiaceae; genus JAJPIA01. Next base: position 9,056 of record DASQGM010000332.1, read on the forward strand.
GCCCACGCGATCCGATCGAGGAGTACATCCTCGATCTGCCCGCCGCGCTCGCGAACTTCTCCGCCGCCTCGTTCACGTGCTGTTTCGTCGGCCACACGCACGTGCCGGGCGCGTTCGTGCTGGAGCCCGACGGCAGGGTCGGAACCGTGGCGCTTCCCCCGGGATCGCCCGTTCGGCTGAGGCCGGACGCCCGCTACATCGTCAACGTGGGCAGCGTGGGCCAGCCCCGCGACGGCGACCCCCGCGCGTCGTACCTGCTCCTCGACGCCGACGCGGGAACGGTCACGCTGCGGCGCGTCCCGTACGCGCTCGCGGTGACGCAGGCCAAGATAGCCGCCTGCGATCTTCCTCCGGTGCTCGCGCAGCGGCTCGCGCTCGGGCGGTGACGCCGCCGGACCGGGAGGGAGCGCTTCGCGGACCGGCGAACGTGGACGACGAGCACGTTTCCCCGCACGGCGTTCCGCGTGCGTCCCTGCGCCGCCCGGCGCATGACAACGGACGGGGGTGACGAGAGACCGTGGCGAACAAGGAGACCAAGAAAGAAGCCGGCCGCCGGATGATCACGATCGAGGACCTGCTGGCGCTCCCCGTGCTGAACGATCCGCAGTACTCTCCGGACGGCTCCCAGATCGGATACACCGTGACGACCGCGGACCGCGACGCGAATGTCTACCGCACACACCT
>DASQGM010000333.1:0-7167 GCA_035632615.1 bacterium
ACTTCTTTGTCATGAGCAGTTGACCTCCGACGCGTGTATTGAACGGGCCGACCAGAACACGGTCCCGGGCCGGTGTTCCCTCCGCCTGTCCGCACAGTGATACACCGGGGCACAACGGTCGGATTGGTCAGGATCGCTCGGTGATCAGTTTGGCCAGGGCGCAATCGCGACGTGCGCGCACTGAGGCTGGCACCATTGCGGGAAGTGGGTTGGGGGACTTCGTGACGATCGCGCACGCGAGCATCGGGTTGGGGGTGGAGCGCCGAACCACCGTAACCGCGGAACAAACAATCACCACGCTGCAATACCTGCGCGATACGGCAGTGGCTCGAACGGAGAAGGTGGGTCGGCGGACTTGCGAACTAGGAGACCGGTCCTTCCATCTCACTCTTGGAAATGGGGGTGGAGCGCAATGTCATGCAACCCAGTGCGGAGAGGTGCGTGGCTGGGGGAGGAGGATTCGAACCCCCGCTAACGGGTCCAGAGCCCGTCGTCCTACCGCTAGACGATCCCCCAACGAGAACTCACGGACGCCCTCATTATACTGAGGGCCAAAGAAGCGTGTCAACGCGCGGGCGGACCGGTTATCCCGTCGCGGCGCGAGAGACGCGTCCGGTCGTCGCGGACGGCGTCGTCGGGAGGACGTCCGCTACGCGCTGGGGAGCCGTCCCACCTTGGCCACATCGATCGCCTTGTCGAGACGCGCCAAGACTCGTTCGCGGCCCAGGACCTCGATCAGCTCGAACAACCCGGGCCCCACCGTCTTCCCGGTGATCGCTACGCGCATCGGGTGGATGATGACCCCGCGCGAGACGCCAAACGACTCCGCGCCGCGCGTGATCGCCTCTTCGATACCGGCGAGCGTGAAATCGGGAGCCGAAGCCAGCGCCTGACGCATGTACGCGAGCATCTTCACTACACCATCGGTGTTGAAATACTTCTGCACCGCCTGCGGATCGTACGTCACGTCGTCCGAAAAGAAGAAGTCGCCGTACACGAGGATGTCGCTCGGGAGTCGAAGCCGTTCGCCCATGATGCTGGCGACCCGCGCGACGTACGCCCGCCGCTCTGCGGTGACCTCCCCTGTCAACACACCCTGGCGCCGAAGGTAGCCGACGACCAGGTCGACGACGCGGTCCGGGTCGCGGCGGTAGGCCTGCTGCATGTACACCCCGTTCAGCCAGGTCAACTTTTGGACGTCGAACACCGCCCCGCTCTTGCCCATCTCCTCGATGCGGAACCGCTCGACGAGCTCGGGCACCGTGAACACCTCGCGCCCGTCCTCGGGGTACCAGCCCATCAGGGCGAAAAAGTTGACGAGCGCCTCGGGCAGAAACCCCTGGGCCGCGTAGTCGCGCACCGCGGTGTCACCGTGACGCTTGCTCAGCTTCTTCCGGTCGACCCCGAGCAGCACCGGCAGGTGCGCCACCTTGGGGTGCTCCCAACCGAACGCCTGATACATCAGGAACTGCCGCGGCGTGTTGGAGAGGTGCTCGGAGCCGCGTACGATGTGCGTGATGCGCATGCCGTGGTCGTCCACGACGTTCGCGAAATTGTACAGCGGCGTGCCGTCCGACCGCACGATGATGAAGTCGTCCAGGTCGCCCGGCTGAAACTCAACCCGCCCGAGGACCAGATCCTCCACGACGATCGTCGGATGCGCGGCCGGCACCCGGAACCGCAACGTCGGTCGGCGCTCCTGCGCTTCAAACAATGCGCGGTCCGTCGCCGACAGCTCCCGGCAGCGGCCGGAATACCGGTACGGCCGCCGCTCCGCGGCGGCGCGGGCGCGCTCCGCCTCCAGCTCCTCCGGGGTACAGTAGCACGGGTACGCGGCCGACCGCGCGACGAGCACCTGCGCCTGCTCGTGATACAGCCGGCTGCGTTCCGTCTGCCGGTAGGGTCCGTACGGCCCGCCGACGTCCGGACCCTCGTCCCAGTCTACGCCGAGCCAGCGGAGGTCCTCGAGGATAGACGTCTCGTACTCCTCGGTGGATCGGGTGCGGTCCGTGTCTTCGATCCGCAGCACGAACTGCCCGCGGTAGTGCCGCGTGAACAGCCAGTTGAAAAATGCCATCCACGCGCCGCCGACGTGAAGAAACCCGGTGGGGCTGGGAGCGTAGCGGGTGCGCACGGTCATGCGGTCAGCGTAACACACCGCCCGTCCGCGGCGCAAACGCGCCGCCGTGCTGGCGGCCGCGCAGACGACGCCGGGCCGCTCAGCTCAGCAGGGTGCTGACCGAATCGTTCAGGTGGATGTTGCGCATGGCGCGGGCGAGCAGCGGCGCGCTCGACAACACCCGGACCTTATCGAGCCGCTTCTCGGGGGGAATCGGGACGCTGTTGGTCAGCACGATCTCCTGCACGTCCTCGCGGCACACGGCGTCGATCGCCCCTTCGACGAGCACGCCGTGCGTCGCGCACACGTACGCTTCCGGGCGCGCGCCCTGTTCCCGGACCGCGTCGAGCGCGGCGCACATCCGATCGGGCGTATCCACGATCCGCTCGACCACGACGGGCACCCGCCCCGCCACGTCGCCGACGACCTGCGTCAACGGCCCGGCGCCGTGGAGCTGGCCGCGCTGGAACACGACCGCGAGCGGCAGGTGCAGCCGCTCGGCGAGCCGGAACGCGGTCTTGACGGCGCTGTCGTCCGGCGCCACCACGACGGCATCCGAGAGGTCGCGCTTCCCGAGATACTCCGCGAACAGCGGAAGTGCGCGCAGATGGTCCACCGGGATCTCGAAGAAGCCCTCGATCTGGTCGGCGTCGAGGTCCAGCGCGAGAAGACGATGCACGCCGGCGCTCTGGAGGAGGTCCGCCACGAGGCGTCCGGTGATCGGCGACCGCGGCGCGTGCTTCTTGTCTTGCCTCGCGTAGCCGTAGTACGGCATCACCGCGGTGATGCGCCCCGCGGACGCCCGGCTGAGCGCGTCCACCATGACAAGCAGCTCCATGAGATTCTCGTTGACCGGCGGGCACGTCGGCTGGATGATGAACGCGTCCACGCCGCGGACGCTCTCCTCGTACCGCGCGTAGATCTCCCCGTCTTCGAACCGCCGGATGGTGACGCGGCCAAGGGGAAGCCCGAGCTCGGCGGCGACTTCCTCGCCGAGCGCGCGGTTCGCGGTCCCGCAGAACACTTTCATGTCACCCTTGGAAAGGCTGTCGTCAAACCGTCGGCCGTCGCCGGGACGGCGCTCCAGCCTAGCGCGCCTGGACCAGGAAACGGATGGCGGTTCGCTCTTCGCCTTCAATCTCCACCTTGGTGAACGCCGGGATCGCGATGAGATCGATGCCGTTCGGAGCGACAAACCCGCGGCTGATGGCGATCGCCTTGACAGCTTGATTCACGGCGCCGGCGCCCACGGCCTGAAGCTCGACCGACCCCTTCTCCCGCAGCACCGCGGCCACCGCGCCCGCCACGGCCTTGGGCTTCGAGTCGGCCGAGACCTTCAGAACCTCCCCCATACGGCCACGGCTCCTTCGTTCGCTGCGCCAGCGACCGATCCGGCCCCCTATTCCATGATACGCTGGGGAACTCCTTCAGAGGCGCGTCGGGCGGGCTGTTCACGACCGGGACGCAGGACGCAGCAGCGCGCGGAGACGCTTCCCGTAGACGACCGCCATGAAGTGCGGGATCGCGAGCTGGCGGCCGAAGCGCCTCGGCTCGCGCAGGAGTCGGTAGCACCATTCGAGACCCAATGTCTGCCACACCCGCGGCGCGCGCCGGGCGCGCCCGGTCCACACGTCCAACGTGCCCCCGATCCCCATCACGACGGGGACGTGGAGCTCCTCGAGCCGCTGGGAGAGCCAGCGTTCCTGGCGTGGCGCCCCCAGCCCCGCGAGCAGCAGGGTTGGCGAGGCCTCGCGAATCGCGCGCACGACGTCGCGGTCGGTGTCCAGGGAAAAATACCCGTCGTGCGCACCCACAACCTGAAATCCAGGGTACCACGCGCGCAGACGCGCCGCCGCGCCAGCGGCAACGCCGGGCCGCCCGCCGAGCAGGTAGACGCGCCACCGACGCCGCGCCGCCTCCTGACACAGCCGGGCTGCGAGGTCGATGCCCGGCACGCGCCCCGGCAGCGGGCGGCCGAGCTGACGCGCTCCCCACACGACGCCGACCCCGTCCGCGACGACCAGGGACGCCCGGCGCAGGATCTCCCGCACCTCGGGGTCCCGCCGTGTGAGCATCACCATCTCCACGTTGGCCGTGACGACGAGGCGGGGGTCCGGCTGCAGGGCGAACTCGACGATCCGCGCCGCGGCGCCGTCGAGGTCCATCGGGTCGAAGCCCACCCCGAGAATGTCGATCCGGCTCATGCGAGCAGGTCCACCTCGACCGCCGGCGCGAGCTTCGCGCGTTCTCGGAGCGGCGCGGCCGCCGCCAGCAGGCGCGCACGAATCGCCGCGCGGTCCGCGACGGCGGCTTCGATCGCCGCGACCAGTTCGTCCGGCGCAACCGACTCGGCGTCGGCCGGTTCGGGCTCGTCCAGCTCTCGGGCCAGCGCGGTCACTTTAGGATCGTACGCGACGGGAACAATCGGCACGCCCTGGGCCGCCGCGAACAGCAGCGCGTGCAGCCGCATGCCCACCATCACGTCGAGCGCCCCCACTAGCGCGAGGAGCTCGCGCGGACCGAGCGGGGCACGCACGACCGTCGCGACATCCCCGAGCTCGCCAGCCACCTCGTCGGCGACCGCCAGATCCCACGGCCGGTGCATCGGAAACAACACCCAGCGCGCGCCGAGGCGGTCCGTCGCCGCCCGCGCCGCCGCCGCAGCCGCCCGCACGGCCGCGCCGGATCCCCACGCTCGCAGCGCGAGGCCGAAATGCGGTCCGGCGCCCCACCGGTCGCGCTCAGCCGCCGCCGCGGCCGACCAGTCCGGTTCAAGAAGCCACGACGGGTCGGCGCTGACGACGATCCGGGGCCGTCGGACGCCGAGCGACGCGAGCACCCTCTGCGACGTGTGGTCGCGCAGCGTCACGAGATCCACGCGGTCGAGCACGTAGGCGACCCCGGCGCGGACGGCGGCCCGGATCGGAGGTTCGATCCCCTGTGCGTGCACGGCGGTGCGGCGCGCGAGCCGCCGCCCCAGGCTGAGCACGCCGAGATAGTACCAGGGACTGCGCCAGCTCGTCGCGTCCTGAAACAGGCTGCCGCCGCCGCACAGGAGCAGGTCCGCGCCGCGGAGCGCGCCGGCGACCGCGCGGGGCGCCGCGCGGGCAACGCCGCGGACGCCGTGGATCCGTGCCGTCGCGTCCGGAGCTGCGGAGAGCACCGCGATCTCGGCATCCGGCCGGCGGCGCCGCAGTTCTTGGACGGTCGCCGCGAGCACCGCTTCGTCCCCGAGGTTGTCGAACCCGTAGTAGCCGGAGATGACAATCCGGCTCATGCCATGCGTGACGCCCCGGGGGACGCGCGGGAGGTGCCGCCGTCGACGGCCGGTCCCCACCACCGGCGCGCCCACCACAACAGGGCCACGAGCACGCCTCCGAGCGCCGAGCCGATCACGAGCGCGTAGACCGTCCGCATGAACGCGTAGACAAGCGGTGTGTGGATGTGGGAGAACGAGTTGACGAGCCCGACCTGGCCGATCGCCCCGATCACCGCGGCCGGCAGGACCCACCGACGCAGGCCGGCAGCGGCAAGGGCAAATGCCAGCACCATGAACGGGTCACCGACAAGGTACTCCTTGGTCCTCGGTCGCGCGACCAGGACCCGCTCCAGCACGACGCGGCTCTTCAGCTCGAGACCGCCGAGGAGCGGCAACCCGGAGTTGCCCGTGCGGCCGAGCGCGAACACCACCGCGGTGGCGATGAGGATGATCGCGATGCCGTACTCGAGCAACAGGGGCTGCCGCAGCCACCCTCGCAGCCGCCGCCACAGCTCGCCCGGCGCCACGTCCGCGGCGGCCAGCAACAGACCGAGGACGATCACCGGGAGGACGTGCGCGAGCTTGACACCGAGGAACTCCCGCACTTCCATCATGAAGTCCCACTCGCTCAGCAACGCCGCCATCACGAACGCGCCCAGCGCGCTCACGATCGACACGGTCCACAGCCCTGCGACCCCTCGCGCGAACGCCCGCAAGCCTGACCGGGTCGGCGCTGCCCGTCGTCCCGCCGCGTCCTCCCGACGGGCCCCCGGCACCAGCCACATCATGCCGAGCGTCGGAAACGCGAGCGCGGCCAGGAACGCGAGCAACTCGCGCCACAGGGTCACGTGGTGAAGCGCCAACACCGCCACCGTGACGACGGCCCCGACGCCGACCCACAAGTGCAGCCGCCCAATCGGCAACGGGCGCGCGAGCGCGCCCCACACCTCGGCGGTGGCGATCGCCATGACCGACAGCGTGCCGAGCGCCGCGACCCCAAACAGGGGCGCCGGCGTACTCATCACGGGCAACGGCACCGCCTTGCCCAGCTTGTAGCCGGCCGCCGTCAGCTCGTCCGCGATCGACTTCACATAGTCGAGGTTGGTTTGCATCTCGTCCACGCCCGCCGTCGTGCTGAGAAACGGGCGGACGTACAGAATCCGAACATTGCGCTCACGCGCCGCGAGCACGAACTTGTCACGCGCGTCCTCTGGCGTTGAAGTCGCGAGCTCCTGCGGCGTCATGCTGAAGACGCGGATCATGTCCGGGGTCACGAGCCTCGTCAGCCCGTCCTCGCCCTTCTGCTTGCGGGTCGCGATGAACGACTCGATGCGGCCGAACGCGAACCCCGCCGACTTCATCTGGGCGGCGACGTCGGGGATCAGCGCGTCGTACCCCAGCACCTGGTCGCGGTCGAAGATCAGCGTGAACGGCTGCCCCGCCTGCCGGAGGTCGGCGAAGAACGCGTCGAGGCCGCCCGGCGCGACGTAGTGGAAGTTGAGCACGCGCAACTCCGCGGCGAGCTCGCGGTCGTGGAGTGCCTGCACCGCGCCGGGTGGCACCCCGAGCGACGCGTCCTCCACCTCTTGCCCACGCGCCCCGATCTCGAGCACCGGGCCGCTTCCCTGGCGCATGACCGCGCGGTCCGCCCCTAGTTGGTCGGCGAATCCGCGCTGGACCAGTCGCAGGACCGCCGGCTCGCCGAGCACGTACGTGCTGTTCGGGTGGATCCGCCCCTGCCGCGCCATGTCCAGGAGCGGGCCGCCGAGGCCGCCGGTGCGGGCGGCGT
>DASQGM010000334.1:0-6605 GCA_035632615.1 bacterium
GCGGGAAGATGAGAACTTCGGCGACAAGGTCATCGCGGCGCTGCGCAACCAGTTCGGCGGACACCCGGTCCGCACCGAATAGGCCGTGAGCATCGTCTCCGCACCGTCGCTGCGCGAGAGCGGCCGGTCGCGCCGGATCCCGGACCCGTGCACGGTGGTCATCTTCGGGGCCACGGGGGATCTTGCGCACCGCAAGCTGATGCCGGCGCTGTACCGGCTCGCCCGACTGGGCCGCATCGGCCCGGCCTGCGCGGTGGTCGGCGTGGCCCGGCGCGCGAAGACCGACGACGCCTTTCGGACCGAAATGGCGGACGCGGTGCTCGGGCCGTCCCCGTCCGCCGCCGAGCGGTCGGCATGGGAGACGTTCGCGCAGGGCCTGTCCTACGTGCAGGCGGAGTTTGGCGACGGCCAGGCGTACGAGCGGCTTCGGGACGCGCTCGATCGTCTCGATCGGGATCGGGGCACCGGCGGGAACCGCGTGTACTACCTCGCGACGGCGCCCGAGTTCTACGCCGAGATCGTCCACCACCTCGGCAGCCGCGGGCTCGTCGCCAACACCTCGACGCCCGCCGACGGCGTGCGGCGGTGGACCCGCCTCATCGTGGAGAAGCCGTTCGGCCGTGATCTCCGGAGCGCGCGGGAGCTCAACCAGACCCTGCAGCAGGTGTTCCGCGAGAACCAGATCTACCGCATCGATCACTACCTCGGCAAGGAGACCGTTCAGAACATCCTGGTGTTCCGGTTCGCCAACGGCATCTTCGAGCCGATCTGGAACCAGCACTTCATCGATCACGTCCAGATCACGGTCGCCGAGACCGTCGGCGTGGAAGGCCGGGCCGGGTACTACGAGACCGCCGGGGTCGTGCGCGACATCGTGCAGAACCACATGATGCAGCTCCTGACGCTGGTCGCGATGGAGGCCCCCGTCGCGTTCGAGGCCGACGAGGTGCGCGAGGAGAAGGTGAAGGTGCTCCGCGCCGCGAGGCGGTTCTCGTCGGAGGACGTCGGGCGAAACGTCGTCGTCGGCCAGTACGGTCGCGGCACCGTTGGGGCGGAGCAGGTGCCCGGCTACCTGCAGGAACCCCGGGTGGCGGAGGACTCGCGCACGCCGACGTTCGTCGCGATGCGCGTGCTGATCGACAGCTGGCGGTGGGCCGGCGTGCCGTTCTTCTTGCGGTCGGGCAAGCGCCTGCCGAAGCGCGTGACCGAGATCGCGGTGCAGTTCAAGCGCCCGCCGCTCAGGATGTTCCGCGAGGGCGGTCGCGAGCCGAACCTGCTCGCGCTGAGGATCCAGCCGGACGAGGGGATCTCGCTGCGGTTCGTCGCGAAGGCGCCGGGGACCACGACGACGCTGCGCCCGGTGGATATGGGCTTCGCCTACGCGGAGGCGTTCGGGGTCGGGGAGGAATTGTCGGAGTACGAGCGGCTCCTGCTGGACTGCATGGCCGGCGATCCGACGCTGTTCACCCGGCGGGACGAAGTCGAGGAGGCGTGGGAGTTGTTGGCGCCCGTGCTCACGTGGTGGGAGGCGGCCGCGGCGCCATCCGTGCCGCAGCCCTACGCCGCCGGCACGTGGGGACCCGACGCCGCCCGCGCCCTGATCGAGCGGGACGCCCGTCGCTGGCGGACGCCGTGAGTCGATGACGGCTCCGCGATCGCCGGCGCCCTCCATCTCCGTCGTCGTTCGTCCAGATCTGGAGAGCGTGTCCGCGGAGGCGGCGGAGCAGTTTGTCGTCTCCGCGCGGTCGGCGGTGGCCGCGCGCGGCGAGTGCGCGGTCGCACTGGCCGGAGGCAACACGCCGAGACGGCTTTACGAGACGCTCGCCGGCGAGCCGTACCGCGACCGGATTCCGTGGGGCGGGCTGCGGGTGTTCTTTGGCGACGAGCGCTGCGTTCCGCCCGACGATCCTCGGAGCAACTACCACATGGTGCGAGCGTCGCTGCTGGCGCGCGTTCCGGTGGCGGGGGACCGCGTGCACCGCATGCCGGCGGAGCGACCCGACCTCGATGCGGCGGCGGAGGAGTACGAGCGGACGCTGCGCCGCTACCTGCCCAAGGCGCCGGACGGCTGGCCGCGGTTCGACTGGGTGTTGCTCGGCCTCGGCGGCAACGCCCACACGGCTTCGCTGTTCCCCGGCACGCCGGTCGTGCATGAGGCGCGTCGCGCCGTCGTGTCCTTGTACGTCCCGGAGGTCCGCGCCAACCGGATGACCGTGACGCCGCCGGTCCTCAACCGCGCCGCCTCGGTGGTGTTTCTCGCGGCGGGCCCGGAGAAGGCCGATGCGGTGCGGCGTGTGCTGGAAGGCCCCTGGGATCCGGACGCGGTGCCCGCGCAGGTCGTGCGTCCCGTGGACGGCACGCTCCTGTGGCTCCTGGACGTGGCCGCGGCCGCGCGGCTCACGCGGCCGATTCCTGGGGTGCGCTAGACTCTTCCGGCGCGTTCCGCCGTCGGCGCGGGCAGACGCCGACTGAGAGACATTGTCGTCCCGGCGGGGCTCTGCGTCACCTTCCACGCGTCGGTGAAGCGATCGATGACGAACAGTCCGCGCCCGTTCGGCGCCATCGGGTCCGGGCATGTTGCGGCGTTGACGGCCCAGCCCGTTTTGGGGCTGGTCACCTCGATGATGCAGGAAGCCATTTCCGTCCGCAGGGTCACGCTGATGTCGTCCGCAGCCGGACTGCCCGGTTCGGGGGCGCCATACAGCACGGCGTTCGTCATCGCTTCGCCAACCGCGACCAGCAGCTCATCCACCACGTCGTCCGGGTAGCCCAGCTCCCGCAATTCGGGGCGGATGCGCCGCCGAGCTTCCCTCGGCGTGGTGTAGCGCCTCGGCAGTCGAAACGTCATCATCTTCTGGCCACCGTTCCGTATTTTCCCCGTTTTCCCCCGGGGCTCACGCCGCTGGCGCCGGGCCCGTCGCGCCCGGTCCGGCGCCCGTGGGGGAGGGGAGAGGTATTCCCGCGACGTGGCTGAGGGTGTGTTCCTCCGCGTACTCCTCGCTGATAAAGGCCTCGCGGCGGGCGGCGGTCTCGATCGCGGCGGCGTCGTCCGCGAGTACCGCGAGTACCGCCACGCGGCCGATCGTGTCCGTGCGCACCCGCGTGATGGCGCTACGGCGCGGTCTGTCAACGCTCTCTGAGTACTTGAGCGAGCGCCTCGGCGAGCCGCGCGTTCTCCGCGGGTGTGCCCACGCTAATGCGCGCCCAGGTCGGCAGCTTCCACAAAGCGCCGGGTCGGATGATCACACCCCTCGGGAGGAGTCGTTCCGCGACCTCGGCTGCCGGGCGCCCGAGGTTGACGAGCACAAAGTTGGCCTGGGTTGGCAGGTGTTGGAGCTTCATCTCCGTGAACGCGCGCCCGAGAAACGCCTTGCCCGCGCGGTTGTTCTCGAAGGACGCGCTCAGATACGCGTCGTCGTCCAGGACCGCCTCGGCGGCGGCCTGGGCGAGCCGGTCCACGGCGAACGGCTCCCGGACCTGGTTCATGCACGCGACGAGGCCTGGGTCCGCGATCGCGTAGCCCACCCGCAACCCCGCCAGGCCGTAGATTTTTGAGAACGTACGCAGGACCATGAGGTTGGGATGCCCGCGCACGAGCGCCGCGCTGTCGGGGAACGCCGCGTCGTCCGCCCACTCCGCGTAGGCTTCGTCGAAGACGACCAGTGTGCCCGCGGACACCCGCGCCAGCATCTCGTCCGCTTCGTCCCGCCGGATGATCGTGCCCGTGGGGTTGTTGGGGTTGCACACGATCACGGCCTTCGCCCCGTCCGCGGCGACCGCCATCGCCTCGACGTCCACGCGCCAGTCCTTGAGCGGTACCTCAACCGGGACCGCGCCGAGGACGAGGGCCAGGGACGCGTACGCGGTGTAGGTGGGCGCGGCGACGACGCAACGGTCGCCGGCGTCCAGGAAGGCGAGTCCGAGGCACGTCAACACATTGTCCACGCCGTTTGCGAAAAACAGGTGATCGGGCGTGACTCCGAGGCGTGCGGAGACGAGGCGTCGCAGCCGCGAACACTCCGGATCCGGGTAGTGGTGGACGCGGTCGATCGCGGCGATGAGCGCTTCGCGGACACGCGGGGACAGCCCGAGCGGGTTCTCGTTGCTTCCCAGCTTGGTAACGTCACGCACCCCGTATTGCTCCATGACGTCCTCGGCAGACCGGCCCGGGATGTAGGGCTCGAGCGCCGACAGCGCCTTTCGCGCGAGGGGATGGGGCTGGCTCACGGTCTGGCTCCCTTCCTTGACGCTCCTGGCGAGTCTTTCAGTTTACGCGCGGCTCACCGTCCAGCCGGCTTGCCGCCGCCCATTGGGATGTGCGTGATGTCGCGGGTTCAGCGTATCGAGAACGCGCCCGGGTGTCCAGGCCCCGCGGCTCACCGCGGTCCGCGTCCGGTCTGGCGGGCGGTGCCCGTCAGCACGAGCGCAACGAAGCGGCGGAGGACCTCGACGCCGAGCGCCGGCGGGAGGCCTGCCTGCTTCGCCCATCCGCGAAGCCTCACGCCGGGAAGTGACGCCGCGACGGCTTTGGGGGCGATCCGAGTTCCTCCGGGAACCCGGCCCGCGTAGCCTGCCGGTTCCTCTGCCACGGCATCGGCGTGGTCTGCGGCCGGCGAGGAAGAGAGACGCCGATCGAGCGCCCGGAGTAGCCGCAGATGTTCGGCCCGGACCTCGGCCGGCGAACGGAGAGATGTCGATCGCGCGGTCCCGGGGCGGCGGCGTCCCGTGCCGGCGTCGAGGAACGTCTCCGCCGGGGCTCCCAGCACCTCGGCCAAGCGCACCAGTTCCGCCAGAGCGATCCGACGCTGGCCCATCTCGTACCGGTCGATTGCGCTCGCGGACCGCCCGAGGCGAGCGCCGAGTGCAGCCTGGGACAACCCGGCCTCGAGGCGAAGCGTCCGGATCTGTTGCCCGAGCCTAACGTAGAACCCCGCGGTGGGACGTGTTGACATTTTGTCACACCGACCATACCACATGATCCCCACATTGCCAAGACAGTCCGACGATTCTTCAACGACAGATCAATGACGATTCGGCAAGTTTGAGTTGACAAATTGTCACATTCTAGTTAGCCTGGGCAAGACCGCTTCGTCTCACCACAGCCGGAGGAGTCGGCGGAACATGCGGGTGCGTTTGAAGCGCGGGGCAGTCGAGATGGCCATTCTTCGCCGGAACCTGACAAAGACGGCGCTCGCCCGTCTGGCGGGGCTCCACCGGACACACCTGTCCGACCTGCTCGCCGGCCGTACCGCTCCAGGTCCCCAGACCCGGCAACGGCTACTCGACGTGCTGGGCGGGACGTTCGATGACTACTTCGAGGTCATGCGGGTGCGGGGCAGGGTTTCAGACGCGGAGCGCGTCCAGCAACTGCTCGGCGCCAGCCGTGGTCAGGTGGAGAGCGACCCGGCCGGAACGCGGGACCGTCTGCTGCGCATGCGCGACACCCTGCAAATTGGACTTCCCCTCGCGCCGGAGGACCGACTATGGCTCGACGTGGAGTGGAAGTCTACCAGCGCGGGTCGCCGAGGTCGAGCGGCTCCGTCGGCCCACCGCCGGCCGGAATAGCCGACCCGAGGACGCACCGGCGACGGCGCGCCACGGCCAGTGGCCAAGTCTCGTGTGCCGCAACGGCGAGCGTTGGCAGACGGTCCGGGCGATCCGGTAGCGCGGCGCCGCGGTCATCGTCCACGGAAAGCCTAGCAGTCCCGCCGCGATCTGTACGTGGAGAACGGCGTCCTGCACACGGATTTCTTCCGCGAAAGTTTCGTCGAGCTTTTACTTCTCCTTAGCGCATCTCCGCATCGTCCATTCGGATACCCTCCGATAATGAGCACGCCGGGCCGCGGAACGCGACGAGGCCCAGGCGGAAGGGGGTCGCCCATGGACTTCGAGGTGATCGGTCCGGCTGCCGCCAGCCCAGGGAAATACGGGCCGTGCTCGAGTTACTTCGTCCGCAGTGATCGCGCCGCGGTGCTGCTCGACTGCGGTCCGGGCGCGGTGGCCGAGTTCGTCCGACGTCACGGTCTCAGCGAGATCACCGCGGTCGTGTTGTCGCACATGCACGCCGATCACGCATTGGACGTCTACACCTTGTCCAAGGCGATCCTCGCACGCCAACGTCTCGACGGACGGGCTCCGATTCGACCGAGGCTGTTCCTGCCGTCCGGGGGAGCGGAGATCCTGCTCGACGTCGCCGCCGCATTCTCGCCCATCACGCCGGGGGTGTGGGGGCCGCCGTTCGCCGAGGCGTACGACCTGATCGAGTACGATCCCGCGCGGCCGGTCCACGTCGAGGACATGACGTTGACGTTCTTCGGTCCCACGAACCATCCCGCGCCGTGCTGGGCGATCCGGGCGGCGGCCGGTGGCGAGACGCTGGCGTTCAGCGCCGATTCCGCATGGGACGAGGTCCTCGTCCGCGTTGCGCGGGACACGGACGTGTTTCTCTGCGAGGCGACGTACGGCATCGGCGACCCGCGGCATACCCACCTCACGGCCGGTGAGGCCGCGCGTGCGGCGCAGGCGGCCGGCACGCGCCGGCTCGTGCTGACGCACCACCGGTTGCCCGACGACGAGGAGATGGAGCGGCTCCGCAGGTACGTGGC
>DASQGM010000335.1:0-3410 GCA_035632615.1 bacterium
CATCCGGCGACCGTGGCCGCCGCCCAGGACGCTGCACGGGCGCCGACCGCAGGCACGGGATCCCAGACGGTGGCCGCGACCTCGACCTCTCAGGTCGCCCCGGCGCAACCCGCGGTCAGAACCGCGCTCACGCCGGTCCGCACGTCGCTGCCGTCTCGCGGCGCAGCGTTTACGTCGGGCGTGGTGCGGACCGCGCTCCGCTTCCTCGGGCGCCCCTACCAGTGGGCCGGCATCGGGAACCGCGGGTTCGACTGCTCGGGGTTGGTGTTCCGGGTGTTTGCCGCGATGGGGCTCAGCCTGCCGCACTCATCCTTCGATCTGTTCCGCGCCGGAATCTCGGTGCCGCGCTGGGCGCTCTCTCCCGGCGACCTTGTCTTCTTCCACACATACGGGTACGGTGCAACCCACGTAGGCATTTACCTGGGTGCCGACCGGTTTGTGCACGCGTCCAGCGATCGCGGCGTGGTCGTGTCGTCGATGTCGGAGCCGTACTACTACTACCGCTACCTCGGGGCGCGCCGGATCTAAGCCGTCGTCAAACGACCACGTCATCCGGGCGCCGCGCGGCGCCCCTCCGGATGACGATCCGTCCCCGGTCACCCCGCGTACGCGCAGGCGGGGTCGCTTGCCAGCGGATCCCCGTAGCGCGCGTACGCCCGCGCGCGGGATCCCCCGCAGATCGCGGCGAATGCGCAGCGTCGGCATCGTCCCGAGAACTCCGCCCGCCGGATCGCACGCAGCAGCGGATGGCGCCGGTAGATCTCCACCAGCGGCGCGGAGCGGACGTTGCCGAGCGACAACGGCAGGAAGCCCGACGGGTGCACGTCGCCGTTGTAGGCGACGAAGACGATGCCGTTCCCGTCCCGCGTCGCCACGCTCGGCGCCGCCACACCGCCGGCCGGCGCCCAGAGGAGCTGGCGAAGCCGTCCTGACAGTCGCGCGTACAGGGGTCCGAGGGCAAACGCGCCGGCGACGTCGTCCCCGTGGTACGCGCGGCGCTGCGTGGCCACGCGCCGGAAGAACGGCGCCTCGACGGTCCGCACCACGATCCCGAAGCGAGACGCGTCGACCAGGAAGTGACAGACGTCCTCGTGCTCGTTCGGGGAGATCTCCTCGCAGTTCGTCCCGCGACCCACCGCGACGAGGAAGAACACTTCCCAGATGCGGACGCCCGTCCTCCGGAGGAGCGCGCACACATCGGCGAGTTCCTCCACGTTGCGGCGCATCACGGTCGTGTTGATCTGCACCGCGAACCCTTGGGCGGCGAGTGTACCCGCGGCCCGGAGCGTCGCCTCGAAGTGGCCGTCCACGCCCCGGATGGCCTCGTGGGTCTCGGCGACGGCGCCGTCGAGACTGATCGACATGGCGCGGACCCCGCGGGCGCGGACCTGATCGAGCAGCGCGGGCGTGAGCCGCGGCGTCACGGAGGGCGAGAGCGCCACCCGCACGCCGAGGTCGGCGGCGTGGTCGAGGAGCGTGAGCACGTCGCGCCGCATCAGGCAGTCCCCGCCGGTGAGGATGAGAATCGGGTTGGGCTCGCCGAACCGCGAGATCTCGTCGATGAGCGCCGTTCCCTCGGCGGTGGTCAGTTCGTCCGGCAGCGGTTGCAGCACCGCCGATGCGCGGCAGTGCCGGCAGGCAAGCGCGCAGGCCCGCGTGGTCTCCCAGAAGACAAGGAGCGGCCGTTGCGCGAAATTGAGGGATCCAACCGATCCGCCTGGCTGCATCACGTTTCAGCATAGGCGACCGCACTTGGCGCCGGATATCGGGTTGAGACCCGATTGATGGTACCGGTGAGCGCCCCCGCGTCGGACAAGGGAACCGTTGCCGCGGGAATGAAGACGACAGGCGGCCCACCCCGTCGCGGAGGCGAGACCCATGGTCATTCATCCGCTCGAGAAGGACCAGGCGTCCCCGGAGGCGCGCGCGATCTACGAGTCGATCGAGCAGCAGGGCGGTCGCGCGTCCAACTTCATCAAGATCCTCGGGCACGCGCCGGCGATCCTCAAGGCGTTCAATGCGCTCAACGAGGCCGTCTTCGCGGAGGGAGCGCTGTCGGTCAGGCTCAAGGAGCTCGCGTTCCTGCGCACGTCGCTGCTCAACGGGTGCTACCGGTGCACGCTGGCCCACACCGCCTCCGCGAGGCGCCGCGGCTACACGGACGAGCAGATCGCGGCGCTCAAGGAACCCCAGGGACGGCGCCGCGCCGACCTGTTCGATGCCACAGAGATCGTGGTGCTCCGGTTCACGGATCTGCTGACGAGCCGCCCCGGCAACGTCGACCCGAGCGACCTGGACGCGCTCGGTCGCCACCTCGCCGGGCCGCAGATCGTGGAGCTGGTCGCGACGATTGCGACCGCGGCCTGGACCAACCGGATCAACGAAGGGTTGCAAACGCCTCCCGGATAGCGCCCGGAGGCGCGCCGCGCGGGGGCCGATCTCGAACGGACCCGGCCCCTGGGCGCGTTGCACACCCATGGGGGATGGACAGCTGACGGCGGGACAGGCACCGACCCTGCGCGCGCGTCTCTCCGTGGCCGTCGCGCTCGGCAAGGCGACGGCCACACTCAGCCGCGTGCTGCGTCGCGGCGGGGGAACGACGATGCCGGGGCGCGTCGCCCGCGCGGTCGAACCGGACGTCGTCGGCCTGCTGTCCGCGCGGCTTCCGCTCGGCAGCGTGGTGATCGCCGGGACGAACGGCAAGACCACCACCGCGCATCTGCTCGCCCACATCATGCGCTCGCTCGGCCACCGGCCCGTGCACAACCGCGCCGGCGCGAACCTGGCGGCCGGGATCGCATCCGCCCTCGTGGAGCACGCGGATCTGCTCGGGCGGGTGCGCGGCGACCTGGGCATTTTCGAGGTGGACGAAGCCACGGTGCCCCGGGTGGTCCCCGCGCTCGGCCCCCGCGTCGCGGTGTTCCTCAACCTGTTTCGAGACCAGCTGGATCGCTACGGCGAGATCGACTACATCGCGGGGCTGTGGCGATCGGCGGGTGCCGCGCTGCCGCGCGATGTCGCGGCCGTGGCCAACGCCGATGATCCGCTCGTCTTCGAGGCGGTGCGCGAGCTGCCGGGCACGCTTGTGACGTTCGGCATCGAGGACGACCGCCACGCGCTCCCCGCGCTCGAGCACACCGCGGAGGCCCGCTACTGCTATCGGTGCGGGACCGCGTACGCGTACGAAGTAACCTACTTCGGGCACATGGGCCGGTGGCGGTGCGTCACCTGCGGAGTGGCGCGGCCGTCGCCGGATCTCGCGGCGCGCGACCTCGCGCTGTCGGGACCCGACGGCAGTGAGTTCACGATCGATGCCGGGGCCGCGGGCGGAACGGCGCGCGTGCGCACGGTGCTCCCGGGCCTGTACAACGTGTACAATGTCCTCGCCGCCGTCGCGGCGGCCGGCCGCC
>DASQGM010000336.1:0-2098 GCA_035632615.1 bacterium
TTCAGGTCTTCAGCCTGCCCCACCTGCGGCGGGTGACGGACGACGGGGTGCTGTTCCGGTCGCCGATCGAGGGCAGCGAGGTCCGCCTCACGCCGGAGCGCGTCACGGAGATCGAGGAAGTCCTCGGTGCCGACATCATCATGCCGCTCGACGTGTGCCTTGGGTTTCCCACGGACCGGCAGGCGGCCGAAGAGGCGCACCGGCGGACCGCGTTGTGGGCGGAGCGGGCGAGGCGGGCGCACCGGCGGCCGGAGCAGTGCCTGTTCGCGATCGTGCAAGGCGGGTTTGAGCCCGATCTGCGCCGCCGGGCCGCCGACGAGATGGCCGCGCTCGAGTTCCCCGGGTACGCGGTCGGGGGGCTGTCGGTGGGAGAGCCCCGGACGATGACCTACGATCTGCTCGCGGAGGTGACGGCACGCCTGCCCGCGGCCAAGCCGCGCTACCTCATGGGCGTAGGCGTGCCGCCGAGCGTCATCGAGGCGGTCCGGCGGGGCGCGGATATGTTCGACTGCGTGCTGCCGACCCGCGTCGGCCGCACCGGGGTTGCGTTGACGCCGGAGGGGCGGCTCAACTTGAGAAACGCGGCGCACACGGACGACCTGGCGCCCCTCGAGGACGGGTGCCCGTGCGCGGCGTGTCGCGGGTACTCGCGGGCCTACCTCCGGCACCTGTTTAAGGCCGGGGAGATGCTCGGGCCGCGCCTCGTCAGCCTCCACAACCTGACGTTCATGGCCCGCCTCGCCCGGGCGATGCGCGCGGCGATTCTCGAGGATCGGTTCGCCGCGTGGAGCGGCGAGGTGCTGGCCCGCTACCGGACCGCGTGGTAGGTTCCGCCGCCCGCCGGGCCGTGTCGGAAACGCTTGTCAATCAAGGGGCGGCAGGGAATCGTTTCCGAACCGCAGAACACCTTGCCCGATGTCGCGCCTGGAGGCTCGTGCGTGAACGCTCAGCAAGCCGCCCCCGTGCTCCTGTGGGTGGCGATCTTTGTCGTCTTCTATTTCATGTTGATCCGGCCGCAGCAGACGCAGCAGCGGCGCTACCGTGAGATGCTGGGGAAGCTCAAGAAGGGCGACCGGGTGCTTACGAAGGGCGGCCTCTACGCCGTGGTGCTCGAGATCAAGGACAATCAACTCACGCTTGAGCTGGCGCAAAACTTGCGTGTGCGCGCGGAGCGAAGCGCCGTGCAGGCCGTGGTGAACAAGGGAGGAACCGGCGCGTAGCGTCGGCCGGCACGCATGACCACCGGAGGTTCCGAAGGTGCCGGCCGGCCGGCGTCGGACGCTCCCGCCCGGGTGCTCGTCCTCGACGAGATCAAGCGGGACCGTGAAGTCGAGGCGTATGTCGCCAAGGCGGACGAGTACACCGCTGCGATCGGATACACCGAGCACGGTCTGCGCCACGCGAACTTGGTGGCGAGCATCGCCGCGAACGTGCTCCGGCACCTCGGACGCGAGGAGCGGGACGTGCAGCTGGCGGCGATCGCGGGCTATTTGCACGACATCGGCAACCTCGTCGGGCGGGTCAGTCACGAACACACGGGGGCGCTCCTGGCCGGCCGCATCCTTGGCCGGCTCGGCATGGACGCGCTGGAGATGGCGGTCGTCATGGGGGCAATCGGCAACCACGAGGAACAGACAGGGGAGCCCGTGAGCCCGGTCGGCGCCGCCCTGATCATCGGCGACAAATCCGATGTGCATCGGACGCGCGTGCGGAATCCGGACCCGACCTCGTTCGACATCCACGACCGTGTGAACTACGCGGTCGAGCACTCGTTCCTGCGGGTGGACGGCCGCGCGCGCACGATCACGCTGGAGTTGACGATCAACACGACGATGTCGCAGGTCATGGAGTACTTTGAGATCTTCCTGCCCCGCATGGTCATGTGCCGGCGCGCCGCCACGTTGCTGGGGTGCCAGTTCAAGCTGCTGATCAACGGGACAAAGCTACTGTAACACGACGCGAAGGAGGGCGGTATGGCGATCGTTCAGTACCAGTGCCTGTCTTGTGGTGGAGTGCACGAGACGTCGGTGCGCCCGGGCGGGGCGGTGTATCTCCGGTGCGTCGTGACGCGGCAGTGGGCGTGGCACGACCCGTCCCG
>DASQGM010000337.1:0-10153 GCA_035632615.1 bacterium
GGATCCCCCGCCTCACCCGACCAAACCGTCGCTCGTGAC
Source organism: bacterium (assembly GCA_035632615.1). Lineage (GTDB taxonomy): Bacteria > Sysuimicrobiota > Sysuimicrobiia > Sysuimicrobiales > Segetimicrobiaceae > JAJPIA01. The sequence goes on from DASQGM010000337.1 coordinate 40, forward strand.
GCCCCAGCGGCCTCCCGCGTCGGGCATCGTTACCGATCGCGCCTCTACGGCACGTTCACGTCCGTGGCCGCGCTCCCGGTGTCGGTCCCTACCTTGCACAGCACGGTGACGTGCCTCTTCCCCGAGTATTGAAACGTGATCGTCCACGACGCGTTGCCGTCGTCGCCGGCGGTCTTCGTGCCGAGCCCGACGTGGGTGAGCGCGCGATTGATGACCACGTCTTCCCGCGCTTCGCACGCCGCTTGCGGCGTTGTCTTGACGACGAACGTGACGTTCCTACCGGCGTTGTTGGCGACGGAGACGAAGTCCACCGGAACGGCAGCGGCGAGCGCCGGAAGCACGGCGCACGCAACGATCGCCGGCAACACGAGCAGCCTCAGAAGACGCACAGAACTCCCCCCTTACGATACGAGAAACTCCGCCAAGCGTAGCGGGAGCGAGGGGGGGGTCACCATCCTTCATCAGAACGACTTCCAAACCGCTTCCACGCACATCCGAACGCCGCTCGCGTACGCGGCACGGACCAAACGGCGGGGCCGCGGGTCAGTACGCGGCGAGCGCGCGGATCGCCGAGGCGATCTCGTCTATGGACGGCTGAAACGCGGCCTCGAGCACCGGGCTGTGGGGCACCGGCGCGTCCTCGCTGCCGAGACGGATCACCGGACCGTCCAACGCGTCGAACGCCTCCTCAGCGATCAGCGACGCGACCTCGGCGCCGATCCCGGCCGTACGAACCGCCTCGTGCACCACGAGCGCCTTGCCGGTCTTGCGCACCGAACCGAGAATCGCCTCGCGGTCGAGGGGCGCAAGACTCCTGAGATCCAGGACCTCGGCGTCGATCCCATCCTGCGCCGCCGTGTCTGCCGCGGCGAGGCATTTGTGCAGCATCCACCCGTAGGAGAACACCGACAGCGCGGTCCCGTCGCGGACCGTGCGCGCGAGGCCGATCGGCGTGACGTGCTCGCCGTCCGGCACCTCCTCGGTCCGGTACCGGTAGAGGTGCTTGTGTTCGAAGAACATGACCGGGTTGGGATCCCGGATCGCCGCGGTCAACAGACCCTTGGCGTCTGCGGCGAACGCCGGCGCGACGACCTTGAGGCCCGGCGTGTGGACGAACCATGCCTCCATGCACTGGGAGTGGAACGGGCCGCCCTTCACGTCCCCCCCGTAGGGCATGCGCAGCACCAACGGGAGCGGCGTGCCGGTGCGCCAGTGAAACTTCGCCGCGACGTTCACGACCTGGGTGAACGCGTCCGAGATGAAGTCCGCGAACTGCATCTCCACGACGGGACGCATCCCCATCACCGCGGCGCCGACCCCCGCGCCCACGTTCGCGGTCTCGGCGAGCGGCGCATCGATGACGCGCCACGGGCCGAACTCCTCCACGAACCCCTTCGTGATGCCGAACGCGCCTCCGTAGACGCCGATGTCCTCGCCGAGCACGAACACGCGGGGGTCCCGCCGCATCTCGCCCAACAGCGCGTCGCGGATCGCTTCCAGATAGCTCATCTGGGCCATATCGCGAGTCCTCAGTTCGGCGCGTACACGCCGTCGGCGACGGTCGCCGGGGACGGCTCGGGGCTCGCCTCGGCCCACTCGAGACCCTCTTCGACCTCCTGCGCGATCCTTGCCTGCATCGCGTCGTCGGTCTCGGGCGAGAGCACCCCGGCGTCTCGCAGCCGCCCCTCGAACCTCGCGATCGGATCGCGCGCGGCCCACTCCTCGAGCAGCGCGGGCGGCACGTAGGTGAACCGGTCCGCCTCGCTGTGGCCCCGCATCCGCATCGTCCGGCACTCGATCAACGTCGGGCCGCCGCCGTCGCGGGCGCGGGCGACGGCGTCCCGCGCCGCGTCGTGCACCGCGACCACGTCGTTCCCGTCCACGGCGACCCCGGGGATCCCGTACCCGGGCGCTTTGTCGATAAACGCCCGGGCTGCGGTCTGGCGGTCGAGCGGGGTCGAGTACGCGTACTGGTTGTTCTCGAGCACGAGCACGAGCGGCAGGCGGAAGACGGCCGCGAAGTTGACACCCTCGTGCCACGCGCCGGTGCTGGTCGCGCCGTCGCCGAAGTAGGTCAACACGACGCGGGGCTCCCCGCGCTGCCGGCACGCCAGGGCCATCCCCGCTGCGACCGGAACCGACGCTGCCATGTGGCTGATGAACGGCAGGATGCCGAGCCGCGGATCTCCCATGTGGACGTTGCCGTCTCGGCCGCGCGTCGGCCCGCCTTCGCGGTCGAGGAACTGCGCGAATACCTGCCGGACGGGCATGCCGCGCATGATGTACGCTGCCAGGTCCCGGTGCATCGGCGCGAGAAGATCGTCGGGCCCGAGTGCGTACGCGGCTCCCACGACCGTCGCTTCGTGCCCGAAACCGGTAAAGTACGCGCCCGGGATGCGCCCCTGGTAGTAGAGCTTGATGCCCCGGTCCTCGACGGCCCGCTGGAGCCGCATGTAGTACAGCATCTCGAGCAGGTCGCTCGGCTGCAGCGTCTCCCCTGCCGCGGACGTGGCTTGGATCGCACTCACAACGGTCCTCCTGCCCAGCGGGTGCGTCGCCCGGGGTGGCACCCGGAATCGTGACGGCGGCCGCGGCTACCGTGAGATTAGGCGGCCGCGAACGATGTCCTGTGGGCAGGTGTTTCCCGGGGCGCCCGCGTAACTCCACAACGGCGGTCACCCTCCGAACGGACCAAGGCCAGTCCCCTGGAGGACAATGGCGCATGGCGTCTCGGGTCAATGGACGACCTGCGAGGCTCCCCCGTGGCGTGACCGCACGCACGTTCGCCCGCGGCGTCCGAGAGTTTTCCAGGATCGTAGGGGAAGCCCACGTCTCCGTGTCTCCCGCCGAGCTCGTCCCGTATGCGCACGATGTCATCATGGTGCCCCCGATCTGGCCGTCGGCCGTGGTCCGGCCGGGCTCGGTGGAGGAGGTCCGCCGCATCGCCCGCGCGGCGAACGCGCTTCGCATCCCGCTGTGGCCGCTCAGCACCGGCAAGAACATCGCGTACGGCCGGATGATGGCCGTCGATCCGGGCAACGTCGTCGTGGACCTCGGCCGGATGAACCGGATCCTCGAGGTCAACGAGAAGCTCGCGTACGCGGTGGTCGAGCCGGGGGTCACGTATGCACAACTCTACAAGCACCTGCGCGACCACAACCTGCCGCTGTGGCTCGACCCGCCGGCAACGGCGCCGGGCGCGGGGCCGCTCGGGAACACCGTGGAGCGAGGCGTCGGGTACACGCCGTACGGGGAGCACTTCCTGTTCTCGTGCGGAATGGAGGTGGTGCTGCCCGACGGGCGGTTGCTACGCACAGGATCGGGCGCGCTCCCGGGCTCTCGCACGTGGCACATCTTCAAGTGGGGATACGGCCCGTATCTCGACGGCCTGTTCACGGCCAGCAACTACGGTATCGTCACGAAGCTCGGGATCTGGCTGATGCCCGAGCCGCCTGCGTACGAGCCGATCCTGATGACGACCCCGCAGGAAGAGGATATCGTCGCGATCATGGACTTCTTGCGCCCGCTCAAGATCACGCACACGCTCCCGAGCGCCGTGGTGGTCGCGCACGCGCTACTGGCGCTCGCGGCCGAGGCGGAATATCCGTGGGCGCTGACCGGGGGGACCAAGCCGGTCCCCGAAGCGTGGGTCCGAGCTGAGGCGCAGAGGCGAATGCTCGGCATCTGGAACATCGCCGGGTGCGTCTACGGGTCGCCGACGGTCGTGGCCGAGGTCGTGGAGGCCGTTCGCCGGAAGGCCAGGACGGAGCTCCCGCAGGCCACCATCCTGGACGTCGAGGAAGCGCGTCAGAGCCCGTATTGGGACCACAAGGTGCGGAACATGACCGGCGTCCCGTCGATGGTGGAGTACAGCCGCCTGTCGTGGCGGGGCGGCGGAAACGCATTCGTCGCGCCGGTCGTCCCGCTCTTCGGGGACGAGGCGCGCAAGCACATCGAGATCGCGCGGCCGATCTTCTGGAAACATGGGTTCGATTACATCGGCGAGTTCATCGCCGCGAGCCGCGATCAGCACCACGTCATGATGCTGCTGCACAAGCAACCGGACGAGATGGCGCAGGCGATGCGGTGCTACCGCGAGCTGACCGACGCGTTCTGCGACGGCGGGTACCTACCGTACCGCACGAATGTCGCGTTCATGGAGCACACGATGCGGCGCCTCGACCCGGTGTTCCAGGACGTCTGCGCGCAGATCAAACGGGCGCTCGACCCGAACGGAATCATCGCACCCGGCAAGAACGGCATCCGCGCCGACCGCGCGAGGACCTCCCGGCCCGCGCGGACCGCGGCGACCGGGACACGCGCCGGCCGGCGAGGCCGGCCGCGGACGGCGGCACGATGAGGCGCCGACGCGCCGCCCGGGCAGGCACCGGCCGACCGCGCGCGCGGCGGCAGGCGCCCGCGAAGGTCCGCGCGACCACGCCGGCGTCGCGGCGCGCCCCCGGCAGCGCGCTGCGCCGGGAGATCGAAGCCAAGGGGATTAATCTGCACGAGTGCTACACCTGCCGGCTCTGCACCGAGGAGATGCAGCGCGGCATCCTCACGCTCACCGAGCCGTACCGGAAAGCGTATGGAGAGCCCGCGTGGCGGCAGGACATCTTCAACGAGCCCGTCTGCCCGACGTGGGACTACTACCGCCACGAAGCGTACACGGCCTACGGGCGGACGATGCTCGCGCGGGACCTCGCCGACGGGCTGGAGGTGGACCCGCACGACGCGCGGACGCGCGACGTCGTGTACACCTGCCTGCTGTGCAGCGGATGCCAGGAGCTGTGCTTCTCCCGCAACCGGGTCCCGCTCATGAAGGCCTTCATGACGCTGCCACGCGAGAACTGGGACATCCACGGGATCCTGCTGGCCGAGCGCAAGTGGCTGTTCGACCGGTTCGGCTGGGACGTCGTCCCGAGCGGCCTCCGCGCGCTCGCCCAGCGTCTCATCGAGCACGGCACGGCGACCGGCGAGCCGCGAGCCCGCGCGACGCGGTGGATCCGCGCGACCGGGAGCGACGTCGTGGACGTGAACCGGGGCGGCCGCGCGGACGTGCTGTTGCTGCTCGACGGCCACGCTCCGTACGATCGGACGCTCTGGCCGGCGCTCGCCGCGGCGGTGCGGCTCCTGCGGGCGGCCGGACTGACCGTGGGGACGCTCGGGGCCTCGGAGATCGCGACGGCAGCGCCGGTGCTCGCGGCCGGCGACCTCGAGAGCTTCCTCGCTCTGAACCGCAGCGCGATCCGGCACGTGGCCGACATCGTCCACCGGGCGGGGGTATCGCAGGTCTTGGCGATCGACGACACCGGATACCAGGCCTGGACCGCCCCCGCGAAGCACTACGGGCTCGCCGAGGAGATCGCGTTCCCGTTCGCGCACCTCATCCTGTTCCTCCAGCGGCTGCTCGAAGAGGGCTCGCTCGAATTCAGGCGGCCCGTGGAAACCGAGGTGGTGCTGCTGGACTCGTGTCATCTCGGACGATACTGCAAGGTCCTCGACGCGCCGCGAGAGATCCTCGCACGCGTTCCCGGGCTGCGCGTCCGGGAGACGCCGCTGCGCCGCGAGTACCTGTACTGTTGTGGCGCCGCCGCCGGTGTTCCGGAGGCGTACCCGGACCAGGCGGCGTGGTGGGGGCGCAAACGGCTCGGGCAGGCGCGGGGCGCGCTCGGCGACGGCACCACGGTCGTGACGACCTCGCCGCTGTGCGGCGCCCACCTTCGACGGCTTGCCGCCCAGGAGGAAAACGGCGTCACCGTCAAGGACCTCACGGAGGTGGCCGCCGAGGCGCTCCGGTGAGCCGTCCGCGATCGCGTGGGCCACTCGAGGAGGTGACCGTGATGCCGAAGCTCGGACGAAGCCTGACCGGCCTTGCGCTCGTCGCCCTGCTCGCCGCGGGGCTGCTGCTGTCCGCCCCCGCCGCGCGCGGCCAGGGCGCGCCGATCAAGATCGGTACGATCTTCGCTGTGACCGGACCCGGCAGTTCGCTCGGCAAACCCGAGAAGGACACCGCCGCCATGCTCCAATCGCAGCTCTCCGGCGGGATCGGCGGGCGCCCGGTCCAGATCATCGCGTACGACAGCGAAACCGATCCGACGAAAGCGCTGCTGCTCATGAAGAAGGCCGTCACCGAAGACGGCGCCGTGGCGATCGTAGGCGGCACGACCAGCCCCGAGGCGCAGGCGATGGCCGACTACGCGATGCAGGCAGACGTCCCCTACATGTCGGTCGCGGCCAGCACCACGCTGAGCGTGCCGAGCCGGACGTGGGTGTTCCAGATGCCGCAGCGGAACAGCATCGCCGCGGCCAAGGCGATCGAGTACCTGACCGCGCTCCACGCCAAGACGTTCGCGTTCCTCTACCGGAACGACGACTTCGGTCAGGACGGCCTGGTCGGGCTGCATGCGTTCGCGGACCAGCGCGGGATGACGATGGTGGACAGCGAGCCGTTCGCCGCGACCGCGACGGACCTCAGCGCTCAGGTCACCCGTGCGCGGGTGAAGAATCCCGACGTCATCGTCGTCTGGAGCACGCCGCCGACGGCGTCGATCGCGGCCAAGAACATCCGCCAGCTCGGCCTCCAGACGCCGATCCTCGAGTCGCACGGCATCGCGAACCAGGCCTTCATCCAGCTCGCCGGACCGGCCGCGAACGGCGTCGTGTTTCCCTCGGGCAAGCTGCTCGTCGTCGGGCAGCTCCCGGCGGGCGACCCCCAGAAGGCGCTGCTGACCGCCTACGCCAGGGACTTCGACGCCGCGAACCACTATGCGGCCAACACCTTCGGCGGCCACGCCTTCGACGGGATCACCATGCTCGCCGACGCGCTGCGGCACGTCGGCCCGGACCGTGCAAAGATCCGGGACTACCTCGAGCACCTTCGCGGGTTCGTCGGCACGGGCGGGGTGTTCAACATGTCGCCACAGGATCACAACGGGCTGACCACCCACGACATGGTGCTCGTCGTGATCCGGCACGACGCCTGGGCGGTCTGGAAGTAACCGGGGAGGACGGGGCCGGCCCAGCCGGCCCCATCGTGCCGTGCTCGCCCTGCTCCCGCAGTTCCTCCTGACGGGCCTCACCGTCGGCAGCGTCTACGCGCTGGTCGCGCTCGGCTTCGTCCTGATCTACAACGTGACCGGCGTGCTGAACTTCGCGCAGGGGGAGTTCTCGATGCTCGGCGCCCTCCTGTGCGCGACGCTGCTCACGTGGCACCTCTCGCTCGGCCTCGCCGCCCTCCTGGCCGTCGCCGCCGTCTGCGGGATCGGCGCGCTGATGGAACGCCTCGCCGTGGAGCCGGCGTACGACCTCACCGCGGGACAGGCCGGCGCGGGGCATCCGCTCACGCTGGTCATCATCACGTTCGGCGTCTCCATGGCGCTGCGAGGCCTCGCGCTGACGGCGTGGGGCGCCGACCCGCACACGCTTCCGGAGTTCACGCCCGGGCCGGCGCTCGTCCTCCTCGGCGGCGTCCTGGTCCGGCAGGCGATATGGGCGATCGGCCTGTCGGTCGTCGTCGTCGTTGCGCTGTTCGTCTTCTTCGCCCGCACAGTCCCGGGTGCGGCCGTACGGGCGTGCGCGGACAACGCGTTCGCCAGCCGGCTCGTCGGCATCAGCCCGCGTCGCATGTCCCTGTTCGCGTTCACGCTCGCCGCCGGACTCGGGGCCGTCGCGGGCATCGTCGTCGCGCCGATGACGGGCGCGACGTACGACATGGGCCTGGAGCTCGGCCTCAAGGGATTTGTCGCCGCGGTGATCGGGGGCCTCACGAACGCGCCGGCGGCCGTTGTGGGAGGGTACATCGTCGGCCTGATCGAGTCGCTGTCGACCGGCTACCTCGCGCAGGGCTACAGCGAGGCGATCACCTTTCTCGTCCTCCTCGTCGTGCTGGTCCTGCAGCGCGAGGGACTCCTCCACGGCGCGGCGCGGAGGCGGGCGTGACGCCGGTCCGAGCCCTGCCGCGCGACGCCGTCGGTTTCGTGGTGCTCGCCATCGTGCTCGCAGCCCTCCCCGCGGCCGTCCACAGCGCGTATCTGGTTACCCTGCTCAACATCGTCGGGCTCTACGCCATCGTCACGATCGGGCTCGTCCTGCTTGGCGCGAGCGGCCAGGTGTCACTGGGGCAGGCCGCGTTCTACGGCCTCGGCGCCTACGCGTCGGCGCTGTTGAGCAAGGACTTCGGATGGCCGCCCGCGGTCACGATCCCGGTGGCGGTGTGCGCCGTGGCCGGCGTCGCGTACCTCGCCGGGCTGCCGGCACTCCGGCTGGCCGAGCACTTCTTCGTGCTCGCGACGCTCGCCGTCGGGATCATCGTGAACGTCCTGATGGTCCAGCTCGTCCCGGTCACCGGCGGGGCGACCGGCCTGCGCGACATCCCGCCGCTCGCCCTCGGCGGCTGGCGAATCGGCACGGACCGGGAGTTCTATGGGGTCATCTGGACCGTCGCGCTCGCCGCCCTGCTGGTCGCGCGCAACGTCACATCCCACCGCGCCGGGCGGGCGCTCCGGGCGATCCTCGGCAGCGAGGTCGGCGCCGCCGCGCTCGGCGTGGAAGTCACGCGCTACAAGATGCAGGCGTTCGTGCTGAGCGCGGCGTATGCCGCCGTCGCCGGGGCGCTGTACGCCCACTACATCCGGTTCATCAGCCCGTCCCCGTTCTCGCTCTACGCGTCGCTGTTCTTCCTGATCATGGCGGCGGTGGGCGGCCTGACGAACGTTTGGGGCGGCCTGTTCGGCGCCGCCGCCGTCACGATGCTCGATCAGCTGCTCCGCGCCGAGACGCCCCGGTTCTTCCCGCAGATCGGCGCCGAGTACCAGACGGCGATCTACGGCGTCCTCCTCGTGCTGATCATGATCTTCTTCCCGTCGGGGCTGGTCCGCGGGGCGTTGGACATGCGTCGCGCGGTCGCGGGCCGGGCCGCCGCCGCGCCGCCCTCGCCGGGTCCCGCGGACGGTGGCCTCGTGTGATCCGCCCCGGACGCGACGACGCGCACGGCCCGGCGACCGCGGAGGCGATTCTCGAGATCGACGCCCTTACGCACCGGTTCGGCGGCGTGACCGCCGTCCACCGCGTCACGTTCTCCGTGGCGCCGCAGGAGATCGTCGCCCTGATCGGCCCGAACGGCGCGGGGAAGACCACGCTCTTCAACCTGATCACGGGATTTCTGGCGCCGACCTCCGGCGAGGTGCGCTACCGAGGGCGGCGCCTCACCGGGCTGCCGCCGGAGCACATCGCGAGGCTGGGGGTCGTACGCACGTTCCAGAACCTCGTCGTCTTCGGTGAGATGTCCGTCGCCGAGAACGTCATGGTCGGATGTCACCGCTGGACGCGCACCGGCCTTCTCCACGCCGCCCTCGCGCTGCCGGCGGCCCGCAGAGAGGATCGGCTCGCCTTCGAGGCGGCCATGCACGCGCTGGCGCTCGTGGGCCTGCGCGGACGCGCGCACGACCCTGCGCGGGATCTTACGGTGGGCCAGCAGCGGTTCTTGGAACTGGCCCGCGCGCTTGCAGCGCGACCGGCAGCGCTCCTGCTCGACGAGCCCGCCGCCGGCCTGACCGCGGCCGAGGCGGAACACCTGCTCGAGCTGATCCGCCGCCTGCGCGCCGACGGCGCAACGGTGCTCGTGATCGAGCACAACATGGACGTGGTGATGGAGGCGGCAGATCGCGTCGTCGTGCTCGACTACGGCGAGAAGATCGCGGAGGGCCCGCCGCAAGCGATCCAGCGCGATCCCCGCGTGGTGGCCGCGTACCTAGGCGACGACGAGGCGCCCGCGGCTGTCGAGGGCGGTGCGCGGTGACCGCGCCGATTCTCGAGGTATCCGGACTCGCCGTGCGCAGGGGCCGCGTCGAGGTGCTCCGCGACATCAACCTCGACGCGTGGCCGGGGGAGGTCGTCGCCCTGATCGGCCCGAACGGCGCGGGCAAGTCGACCCTGCTCGGCGCGATCGCCGGCGTCTACGCACCGACCGCCGGATCCGTCTCGATCGACGGGCAACCCGTCACCGGGCTTCCGGCGGAAGTGATCGTCCGACGCGGGTTGTGCCTGGTCCCGGAGCGCCGCCAGGTGTGGAGCGGTCTCACCGTCCGGCAGAATCTGGTGCTCGGCGCCTACC
>DASQGM010000338.1:0-1560 GCA_035632615.1 bacterium
GAGATCGACTCCGGGGAATGGCCGGGGGTCTCCAGCACCGACAGCCGGACGTCGCCGAGCACCACGTCGTCACCGTCCCCGAGCGGGGAAAACGCGTACTCGGCCGCGGCCCGCCGGCCGAGGTAGATCCGGGCGCCCGTGCGCTCGCGCAGCTCAAGGTGCCCCGCCACGAAGTCGGCGTGGAAGTGCGTGAGGATGACGTGCTGGATCTGGAGGCCCTGCGTGCGGGCGTCGGCGAGATACTGGTCGACGTCGCGCTGCGGATCCACGACCGCGGCGACGCCGCGTCGCTCGTCACCGACCAGGTACGACGCGTGGGCGAGACACTTCAGGTAGTACCGGGTCAGGATCACACCGCACCTCCGCGACGCCTCGGTGAACGTCGCCTTCGGGCGTCCGCCACCGCACCTCGAGCCATCGCCCCCGAGTTCCCTCGCCTCCGAGGGAACTCCTGCCGCGCCGGGCGCCTACAGGGGCGGCGTGAAGCGGCCGTCCACCGCGGTCCAGCCGCCGTCCGCGAACAGGAGCGACCCGGTCACGAAGCTCGCCGCCTCCGACGCCAGGAAGACGACCGGGCCGGCCATCTCGTCGGCGGACGCCCATCGGCCGAGCGCGGACTTTTCGGCGTAGGCGCGATACCATTCCGGATGGGCTTTGATCTGGCTCGTCAGCGGCGTCTCCACCACCCCGGGGGCGACGGCGTTGACGCGGACCCCGCGCGGCCCCAGTTCCGCGGCGAGCGTGCGGCAGAGGAGTACGATGCCCGCCTTGGTCGCAGCGTACACGCCCTGTCCGGGCTCCACGGTCTGCGCGCGGATCGAGGCGAACGCGATGATGCTCCCCCGCCCCTGCTCGGCCATCCGCCGGCCGGCCTCGCGCAGCACGTAGAATGTGCCCTTGAGGTTCACCGCCAACACCCGGTCGAGCTCCTCCGCGGTGTAGGCGAGGATCGGCTTTCGCACGTTGATCCCCGGGGTGGTGACGGCGACGTCGAGCGACGTGTGGCGCGCCGCCACATCGCCGAACAGCCGACGGACGTCGTCCTCGCGGGTCACGTCCACGGCGCGCGCCTCCGCGTGCCCGCCGGCCTTCGTGATCAGCGCGACGGTCTCCGCGGCGCTTTCCGGTCTGACGTCGGCGACCGCGACATGAGCCCCGTGCGCGGCGAGCGCCCGCGCCGACGCCTGCCCGATGCCGGACCCGCCGCCGATGACGAGAGCGATCTTCCCGTCCAGCCGAAACAACCGCGCGTAGTCCACGTGGCCCTCCCCCGTCCCGTCCAGAACCCGGTACAGGAGTTTCGCGGCGGGGAAGACAAATACTTCCTAATTCGGTGGATCCGGTCGATCACAAGGAGCAGACGCCGTGCCCGAGACGCAAACAACCGCTAGCGATCTCATGACCGCGTATGTGGAGGCGCACCCGCGATCGCGCGAGGCGTTCGAGCGGGCGACCGGGGTCCTTCCGGGCGGACTGACGCACGACACGCGGGCGCTCGCGCCGTTCCTGCCGTACATCGAGCGCGCGCAGGGCGCGCGGAAATGGGACCTGGACGGCCAC
>DASQGM010000339.1:0-6818 GCA_035632615.1 bacterium
CGCCGTCTGCGGCCACCACGACCGGGAATAGCGCCGCCGCGCGGGCGACGAAGCCTGGCAGCATGTCGCGAAACGTGCCCCGCCACAGCACCACGGCGCGCACACCCGGCCGTGCGAGGGCGTCGTCCAGGGACTGTTCCGTGTCGCCCCTCGACTGGATGCGCACCATCGACGTGTCGATCAGCGCGGCCGGGACCGGGCGACCGGCGAGGAACGGCACCAGGGGGTCGTCGGTCACGACCTCGCCGTCCGGGGGCACTGCCCGCGCCAGCGCCTCGCTGGTGCCGCGAAGTGCCGCGGACGATCCAGACGCGGCGCCGGTGCCCGCGACAACGTACGCCACCACCGCGGCTGTCGCAACGACCGCCGCGCTCAGGCGGAGGGCGCCGGCGCGGGCCAGGAACGCGTCCACGCCCATCCCGGCGAGCACCGCCAGCGGCGAGACGAGCAGGATGAGATGGTGGGGCCACAGCGGGGTCACCGTTCCGAGCGCGGCGCATTCCGCCGAGAACCAGACGAGGAGCATCGGCGGCAGCCATCCCGCCGCGGGCGATGCACCGGCGCCGGTCCGTCCGCGGCGCCGGTGCCCGAACGCCGCAAGCGCGCCCGCGACGGCGGCGGCGCTCAACGGCCAAGCGCCGGCCAGAAACGCCAGCTCGGCCGCGACATTGGCGGCCGGGGACGGCCCGACGATGCGGGCGGCGACCATGTGGTAACGGATCACCTCGGTCGGAAACGCCGGCGTCCAGATCGTCGGCAGGAACGCGCCCACCGTCGCGACTGCCCCGATCCCCCCGGCTCCAAGCGTCTTCGCGCGCCACGCGCCAACTGGGAGACCGTGGTCCCGGGCGGGCGTGCCGGGCCCCTGGTGCCCAACGACGTGCGGGCGGGAGACGACCGCGACGAGGATCAGCGGCAACACACCGGTCAGCGCCGTCAATTTGGTCAGCACCGCCAGCGCCCACGCGATGCCCGCGGCGATCCACGGGAGCGTCCCGCCGCGGGCTCCGACAACCGCGAGCGCCACCGCCGCGGCAACCAGCGCCTCGCTCGGTCCGTCTGTCTGGACACTGTGCGACGCGACCGAGAACACGGCGTTTCCGGCCGCGGCGCAGACGGCGAACAGACCGGCGCGAGGCCGCCCCACCGCCGCCGGGATCGAAAAGAGGGCGGCCAGCCAGATCGCGGATGCCAGAATCGCTGGCGCGCGGGCCGTGACCATGTTCTGGCCTCCCACGCGATACGCCGCACGGAGCGCCGCGATGAACGCCGGGGGCTGGCTGAGAAACACGTCCGCGTAGGGCCGGGAGCCCCGGACCCATGCTGCCGCGGTCTCGGCGTAGACTCCCTCGTCGTAGTCGTACCGGGCGGGGTACGGCGCCTGCGCGACCTGCCAGGTTTGCCAGGCGGTGTACGCGATCACGAAGCAGGCCGCGGCTGCGGCCAAACGGCGGGTTCGGTCCGATCGCCTGAGCGGCATCGCGCTGCGTATTCTTGGGCGTGTAACACGCGCCCTGCCTGTGCGGGAGAGCCCCCGCCGGGCCCGCGATGACTCGGTCACGCGCAACACGGCGGGCGTGGAGCCGGCTGCGGCGATGGGGATCCGCGGCGGCGACGCTGGGGTGGCTGCTCGTCGCCGCCGCGGCGGGCTCGTCGCAGTCTTCGGATCTGGTGCCGCTCGTCAGTTCCGTGACGCCGTCCGTTGCGCTCGGGACGGCGCAGGACGACGACGGTCAGCCAGCCGAGTCGGGGGCGGCGTTTATCGTCGGCGATGACGGCCTGCTCCTGACCGCGCTGCACGTTGTGGATACCGCACGACAGATCACGGTGACCTTTCCCGGGCATCCACCGCTCGGCGCCGATGTCGTCGCGATCGATCCGGACCACGACGCGGCGCTGTTGCGCGTTCCGAGCCTGCCCCGTCCCGCGGCGCGCCCGCTGACGCTTGCGGACCCAGGGGCGGTGCAGGTGGGCGCGGGGGTAGTGGTGGTGGGGTACCCGCTGCCGTCGCCCCAGGCCCCGACGGTGACCGTCAACCAGGGGATCGTCAGCGCTCTGCGGGCGCAGGAGGGGTACATTCAGATCGACGCCGCGGTCAACCCTGGTGACAGCGGGGGACCCGTGCTGACCTTGGACGGCAAGGTGATCGGCATCGTCGATGCGTCGGTGGCCGGCGCGCAGAACTTCAACCTCGCGGTGCCGGTCGACTTCGAGCGAGCGCTCGTCCAGCGCGCGACGTCGCCCGGCGCGTCACACGCTCCGCTGTCGCTGCCGCTGACCTCGCCGCAACCGGTGGCGCTGGTGTTCGCGAGCGGAGGGATCGGTCCCCGGGCGAGACAGGAGCGCGTCGGCGTGGGGTGTGTGGCGCCTCCGCCGCGCGCCGCGCTGCTCGATAAGGTTGGGGTGTCGCTGCACGTCGACGGCGCGCTGCACGTGGTGACGTGGCTGTCCTGGGGGACGGGTGCCCCAGCCCAGAGCCCAGAAGCGTTCGGACGCGTCGACGGCACGGCCGTCCGGCAGTTCGCCGGGGCGCTGCCGCGGCTCCACCTGCGACCGGAAACGGTCTGCTTCAACTATTCCGCATGGAACGACACCGTCTTCCCGGTCGGGTTGAGCTTTCACGTGACATACACGCTCGGCTACCGGGTGTTCCCACTCTCCGCGACGGGCACCCGTTGAGGGGACGGCGGGCCTCTCCGCCCGCCCAGCAGGCCGCGGGGAAAGCCGGGGTTGATGCCGCCGCGGTTGGCTGCCTTCGGGCGCGTGGGGACGCGCGACCGCCCTGCGCCTCGCGCGTGGGAGCACCTCCGGTGCCAGTGGCGTGATGCGGTCGGATCCGGGACCGGACGACCAGGGCCGAGGCCAACGGGCGTTGACACCCGTGGCAGCGAGCGTAGAATGAAAGTGTGACTCGGGCCGTGCACGCAGCGGCCGTGGACCCTGAGGAAGGGAGGCGGATGATGCGACGAGCGAGCCGCCTGTCGCGCAGCAATACGGCCGACGGCCAGGAGACGCCGCCGAAGGCATAACGGGACGGCGGCACGGTCGAACCACCGCCGGCCCTGAGCGAACCCCTGGTCGTCTGCCACGTTGAGGATGCGTCCTCAAAAGGCGAGACCTGGGTCCCGCGGAGACTGACTGGGGTAGCTTGAAAGACGGAGGCGCGCGCCCGCGCGCCTCCGTCGTGTTGTGTCCGGGCACGGCGCCGGGGCAGGGACGGGGGTCCGTCGCCAGGAACTGCTCCCGGTGTGGCGGAGGTTCCCTCGAGCGTTGCTGTGACCCGCGTGCACCACCACCGCCGGACCTGGAAACAATTCGTGATGGTCATCGGGCCGGGCGTCGTCTCGGGCGCGGCCGACAACGACCCGTCCGGTGTGATCACGTACATCCAGATCGGCGCCACCACGGGCTTCAGCCTGCTGTGGTTGATGCTGCTCTCGACCCCGATATTGTACTACCTCGAGGAAATGTCCACCCGGGTGGGCGCGGTGGCGAAGCGAGGCATGACGCGCGTCCTCCGCGCCCGCTACGGACCCACGGCGGCCGCGCTGATCGTGCTGCCGCTGGTCGCGACGAACGCCCTCACGATCGGCGCCGATCTTGCGGGGACGGCGGCGGGCGCGCAGCTCCTCACGGGCATCTCGTGGGAATGGTGGATCGCGCCGATCACCGCGGTGATCGGATACACGCTCGTGTTCGCGAGCTACCGCACGCTCAGCCGGTTTCTGCTGGTCCTGACGCCATTGTTTCTGCTGTACGTGGTCACCGGTTTCGTCGTGCATCCGGACTGGCACCAGGTGCTGCGGGCCACGCTGGTGCCGTCGGTGCGGTTCACGCCGACGTTTTTCGAGGCGGCGCTGGGGCTGCTCGGGGCCACATTGACGCCGTACATGTTCCTGTGGCAGACGACCGAGACGGTGGAAGCCCGCCTGACCGTCCGTGAGCTCCGCGCCGAGAACGTCGACGTCGCGGCCGGCATGACGTATGCGAACCTGGTCTTCTACTTCATCATCCTCGTGGCGGCGGCGGGCCTGTACGGGCGCGAGACGGGCGTCCAGACCGTCGCGCAGGCCGCGACCGCGCTGACCCCGCTCGTGGGCCCCGCCGCCACGACCCTGTTCGCGGTCGGGATCGTGGCGAGCGGCTTTCTGTCCGTGCCGGTGATGGCGGCGTGTTCCGCGTACGCGCTCGCCGAACTGCTGGGGTGGCGCGAGGGGCTCAACCGCAAAGTGGGCGACGCGCGGGGGTTCTACGTGCTGCTGAGCGTGTCGCTGCTCGTTGGGGCGGCGACCCCGCTGCTTCGGATTTCGCCGGTGACGTTGATGTTCTGGTCCCAGGTGGTGAACGGGTTCCTCCTGGCGCCGCTGTTCATCGTGCTGCTGATGCTTGCGAACGACCCGCGGGTCGTCCGCGCCCACCGCAACGGACTGGCGCCGAACCTGGTGGGGTGGGGTACCGTCCTGCTGACGCTCGCGCTCGCGGTGCTCACGGTCCGCCAACTCGTCGTGGGGGGGTAACCAACAGTTCGTTGAATTGGGTACATACGGTAGCAACTCCGTGCACGAGGTGCGTGAACCAAGGGAATTGCGCACTTGTCGTCGAGGCGCTCGCGTTGACTCGAGTCCCTTCCCCTTCAGTGGGCAGCATCGATTCAAGGTCGCAAGCGCGCGGTCGTCGGGTCCGGGCCGTCGCAACGCCACCCTCTACCCGTTGCGGAATCGAACGGTGCACGTATGCCTGTTTTGGCGGCAGGGAGCCTCGCGACCAGCGGTGCATAGAGCGCGCGGGTGGCCGGGTCCTCGAGCCCGATCCTCGCCGGCACCAACCTCGGCCAGTCGTTGGGGCACGGCCCGGCGGGCGATCCGTTCGTCCGCTGCCGGTGGAATTCCGGCACGCGAATCATCAGCAACGCTGTTCGGCTGACGTCTGCGGGTCTGTCCCAAATGTCCACCGGAGTAGGAACGGTAGGACTTCCGTCTGATGGACGCCGTCGACCGCGCCGCGCCTGTCCGCGCCGCGTGGCGCGTGCTCGCGCTGGCCACGCTGCAGCAGGCCGGCCTGACGTCGATCCGGTTTGGGCTACCGATTCTGGCGCCGTTCTTGCGCGACGCGCTGCGGCTCTCCCTGGCGCAGGTGGGCGTGCTCCTGGGGGCCTTTGACCTCGGCGCGCTGATCCTGTTCATTCCGCTGGGTGTGCTGGCGGACCGGTGGGGCGAGCCCGTCGTGCTCGCCGGGGGCGCCTTGTTCACGGCCGCCGTGACGGCCGTGGCCGCGACCGCGCACGGGTTCTGGCCGCTCGCCTTCCTCCTCGCGGTGGCGGGGCTCGGATACGGTAGCGGCCAGACCGCCGGGAACCAAGTCGTCTCCGAGGTGTTCACGGCGGCCGGGCGGGGAACCGCGATGGGCGTCCGGCAGTCCGGGTTGCCGATCGGGGGCCTGTTCGCCGCGATGGTCGTGCCGCCGCTCGCGACCGCGTTGGGGTGGCCGGCCGCGGTCGGCGTCGTCGCGATCGCGTGTGCGGTCCCCGGCGTGCTCTGCTGGGTCGGGCTACGCGTCGTGGCGCGGCCGGGCGCCGCGGTCCCGCCCGTCCGCGCGCTCGTGGCCCTCGTGTGGGAGATCATCCGCACGCCGGGGGTCTGGCGCATGACCTGGGTGGCGATGCTGCTCGTGATCAGCCAGTTCTGTTACCAGGACTACCTGGCGTTCTACCTGGTGGACCGGTTTGGCTGGAGCAAGCACGTCGCGGCAGGCCTGTTGATCGCCGTGAACCTGGGTGGGGTGTTCGGCCGTCTGGCGTGGGGAGCGTTGTCCGACCGGCGCTACGGCGGGCGCCGCGTCCCGGCGCTTGCGTGGTGCGTGGGCGCGGGTGCCGTGTTTCCGGTGTTGCTGTTGGCGTTGCCTGCATCACCGGCGAGGCTGCCCGAAGTGGCGGCGGTCGCGCTCGTCGGCGGCGCGCTGCTGCTCGGCTGGAACGGCTTGTACAGCACCCTGATCACGGAACTGGCCGGCCGCAACCTCGGGGCGACCGCGATGGGGGTCAGCATGACCGCGCTCTTCGTCGCGACCATACTCTCGCCGCCGCTGTTCGGCTGGCTCGTGGACGCGACGTCGTACGCCGTCGGGTGGGTCGTGCTCATCGGCGTGATGGGGCTCGCCCTCATCGGCGCGCGCGGCATCCCCGAACCCGGTCGCTAGTGCCGCGTGTCGCATCTCCGGCGACGACGTCCGGCGAGATCCGTCACGCCGTTGCGGTCGCAACAGGATCGGCCGCCGCTGCCGCGGAACCAACCGGAAACCGTTGCCGTGTCCGTGCGGCCTCCCGCGCGGCCGGCCGAACGAAGGAGCGTCTCATGCCGGCGGTTGCCGAACGCCTGGACTATTTTGGGATCGAGCGTCTGTTGAGCGAGGACGAGCGGCTCGCCCGCGACACGATCGCCCGACTCGTGGATCGGGACGTGATCCCGCGGATCGGCCGGGCGTGGCTTGCCGGAGAGTTTCCGCGGGATCTGATCCCCGCACTCGGGGCGCTCCGCGTGTACGGGGCGAACCTCCCCGCGGAGTACGGCTGCGCCGGTATGAACAACGTCGCGTACGGACTGATCCTCCAGGAGCTTGAACGCGGCGACAGCGGCGTTCGTTCGTTCGCGTCCGTGCAGGGTGCGCTGGTGATGTACCCGATCTACGAGTACGGCACCGAGGAGCAGCGTCGGCGGTGGTTACCCGCGATGGCGGCCGGCGAGAAGATCGGGTGTTTCGGCCTGACGGAGCCCACGGCCGGGAGCGCCCCGGCCGCGATGCAGACGCGGGCGCGCCGCCGC